>JARBUB010000191.1 GCA_029239905.1 Clostridia bacterium | reverse complement strand
GGGTGACAGGACTTGAACCTGCGGCCCCATGGTCCCAAACCACGTACGCTACCAACTGCGCTACACCCCGACGAGACTTTTTTATTATAACTTAATTATTTTATTCTTTCAATGGCCGTTTTCAGTCAAATTCGTTCAAATTTTAATATCACGTCGCACATAATATAATATGCTCTATATTAATACAGTTTATTCTTTTTTTATGTAAATTAGAAAACAATAATTTTGAGATTGCCCTAGTACTAGCATTCCGTGTGGTTCACATAACGTCTAATGTATAAATGGTATTATTTATCAGCAGCTTATTAGCATGTAATTATGTTAATTACATTATATATTATTACATAATTTCCATAAAGCAACAATAAACTTTTTTTAAAAAACACTATGATTTAGTCTATATTGATAAATAAAATGCCTTGTCATTGTCAGGATAACAGTGACAACAGAATATAATTCAACGTCGCTGCTTAACAGAGCCTTATAAAAAGTCACAAAGCCCACTTATAACATTAATTAGTTGTAATAATTGCTTATTACCTCCTATATATATTTAAAAAAGACTTCTACATTTATACATTTTATAAAGACTTTTTTTATGCGCAATAAATTATGTGACATTTAATAGGGAGGGTTAAGCTTGACTGACTTATACAACGAAACCCGAGATTGCAATTTTGAAGATCCTACAAAAATCCTTAGAACACTATATAATAAAGATGATGCTGTTTTTTTAATTTCAAATTTCCTAAAAAACAATATAGAGAGCAAGTTTTTACTCGTCTGTATTGGTACAGACAGATACATTGGTGATTGCTTAGGTCCTATGGTCGGTACAATGCTAGAAAAAATGAACATAGAGTGTCCTATATTTGGTACCCTAGAAAATCCTGTTCACGCTGTAAATTTGAAAAAGCAGCTTACCTATATAGAATATACCTATCCTAATCATAAAATAATTGCCATAGATGCTTGTTTAGGCGCCGAAGACAACATAGGCTACATACACCTAAAAAAAGGGTGCTTATATCCAGGTAAAGGCGTTGGAAAGAAGCTTCCCGCAGTAGGTGATCTGTCAATTGTCGGAATTGTGGATTCCTGCGATCATGAGGAGTTTTTCTTTCTTCATAATATTAGGTTAAACCTCGTAATAAAGATGGCAGAAATTATTGCAAAAGGTATCGCAGGCGGTTTGGGATAGTTGGGGAATGCTGCGGACAGCCTCCCCTATAATAATAAAAGCTGACATATCATTGTCAGCTTCAATTTACTTATTTTCAATTATTGCAAACATTAGTTCTCCAGATGCCGCCATCTCATCACCAACATATGCTTCAGCCTTTGCTTTACCTATACCCCTTTTGAATACCAGCATCTCAACTTCCATTCTAAGAGTATCCCCTGGTACAACCTGTTTCCTAAATCGCATATTGTCGATTCCTGCAAACACTGCAAGCTTACCCTTGTTTTGCTCCATACCCAGTATGGAAACCGCTCCTACCTGCGCCATAGCCTCTACAATAAGCACACCTGGCATTATCGGATTGCCCGGGAAGTGTCCTTGGAAAAATGGTTCATTCACTGTCACATTCTTTATACCGATTGCTTTTTTACCATATTCTATCTCTACAATCTTATCAACAAGTAAAAATGGATATCTATGCGGTATAATGTTTTGAATATCAATATTATTCAGCATTCTAAACCTCTTCTATTTTAGTAATATTTTTTGATAATTGTTTGTACATAACCTGAGCAAGACCCAAACCGCTTCCTTTGGTTGCTTCCTCTGCATACTTTTCTGTCAGCATGTCATTGAATATCTCTTCACCGTAACCGCCATCTGTCAACTCTGATTTTTCAACAGTGCTTTGCATTTGCTTGAACATCATGTTTACAAATACAGATTCAAGATTTCTACAAGCATCCATAAGCTTCTTTTCGTCTTTTTCACCTTGTACTTGCTGGAGCATTTCTTCAAAACCACTTTGCTCTGCCTTAGTTTGGCTTGTTTTTATATTTAAATCTACATTATTATTTATTCCATTAATTGAAGAAACCATACTCTCACCTCATATTAATACGCATATTATTAGAAGATCCGTCACGTCGTTCCTCTCTGAGGATAACAACGCGAGCTCTCATCGCAAGACAGGAACTTATCTTCTAAGGTTATTTGCCATGCCCAGCATTTCATCTGCTGTCTGTATTGACTTAGAGTTTATTTCATAAGCTCTTTGAGCTTGTATAAGCTTAACCATTTCTTCGACAACCTGTACGTTAGAAGATTCTAAAAAACCTTGAAGTGTTTCGCCGCCTGAGCCATCTTCTGTTGCATCAAAAGCGTCTCCGCTAGCTAAGGAAGATTTATAAAGGTTCTTGCCCACACTTTCTAAGCCTGCTGGATTAAGAAAGGTTGAAATTGAAATTTTTCCAATTTCTTCATATGAATCATCAGTTCTTTTTATAGTTATCATACCGGTCTCATCTATTAAAACTTCTTTTACATTAGAGCCCAGATTTATCTCGCCATCAACACCTTGAACATAATAACCCTCTGCTGTAACCAGTTTCATGTCCTCACCGTCTGTAGAGATTTTGAAGCTTCCATCTTTGGTATACATTTCTTCACCATTAACGCCTGCAACTTTAAAAAAACCAGGTCCATCAATAGCTACGTCATAAGGGTTGGATGTATTGTCCAAATTACCTGCTGTAAAAAATTTAGTTGTTGCTGAAACTTTTACGCCGTGGCCCACCTGCAAATTTACCGGTTTGCCCTTGCCATCCTTAACCATACCTCTTTCCATTGTTTCATATAACAAATCCTTAAACTCAACTCTTGTCTTCTTGTAGCCTATAGAATTTACGTTAGCAATATTGTTTGAAATTGTATCAACATTTAACTGCTGTGCCATCATTCCTGTACTTGCAGTCCAAAGTGCTCTCATCATAATTTTCTACCTCCAACTTTTATTATCTATAATCTTCCAATTTCATTTACTGATTTGCCTAACATTTCATCGTGTGTTTTTATTACCTTTTGATTTGCTTCATAAGACCTAAGCATAGTAATCATCTCTACCATGGATTTAACAGAATTTACATTGGATGCTTCAAAAGAACCTTGTAAAACAAGTCCCTCAGATGCTTTCATGTTTCCTGCATCTCCGCTGGCATCTATGTATAGTGCATCTCCTTGTTTTTTAAGGAGTGTATCATCATTAAAGTCTACTAGTTTTAATGTATCTATTTCATTTCCATCACTGAAAACTTGTCCATCTTCATTTATTATTATATTTTTGCCATTTACTTGCATAGGACCATTTTGGCCCAATACCTTGTAACCTTCTTTAGTTGTTATGTACCCTTCGCTATCAAGAGTAAACTCACCACTTCGAGTATATTTCTCCCCTGTTGGTGTTTCTACACTAAAGAAACCCTTACCTTGCAAAGCCAAATCTAATGGATTTCCACTAGTGCTGATAGGTCCTTGCTCAAAATTTGTAAATACTTCGTCTACCCTTACCCCGTTGTTCATCTTGCCAATATACCCTATCTTACTTGTAAGAGGCGCTTTAGCAATTATATCCCTGTAATCTGTAGCACCTATTCTTTTCATCAGTATTTCAGGAAAGCTTTCAGTAACCATAGTGTCTTTCTTAAATCCACTCGTGTTTACGTTAGCTATATTGTTGGATATTACATCTATTCTTTTATTCTCTGATATTGCTGCAGAAGCAGCTATATATAATCCTCTTATCATATTAAATACCTACCTATTCATTCGTTTCAGTAATTTTATCGGCAAGTTCATGAAAAAACTTTAAACTTATTTTCAGGGTTTTCGCACAAATTATTGGATAAACATTTGAGCAGACCCTATAAAACAAAAAGAGTTGACAAAAAGCCAACTCATATTTATATAATTATATTCTTCTACCAGAATTTACGTCTGTTTCCATAAGTAAATCAAAGTTATCTAGGGACTGACCAGTACCTATTGCTACACAAGATACAGCATCTTCAGCAATATATACAGGAATATTCGTTCTTTGGGATATTAACTTGTCCAAACCATTAAGCAAGGATCCCCCGCCTGTCATAACTATTCCTCTATCACTTATATCTGCAGATAGTTCAGGTGGCGTTCTCTCCAACACAGAGTGTACCGCATCTGCTATCGCAGAAACTGGCTCTGCTAATGCTTCTAACATTTCATCAGAGGTAACTTCCATTGTTTTTGGAAGTCCAGAGATAAGATTTCTACCTCTAACCTCCATCTTAACTTGCTCTTCTCTTGGAAAAGCAGTTCCAACGTTTATCTTTAATTCTTCTGCAGTTCTTTCACCAATCATGACATTATGTTTCTTTCTCATATATCTAACGATAGCCTCATCAAATTTGTCTCCCGCTACTTTGATTGAAGTAGAAACAACTATACCGCCTAAGGAAATAACTGCAATATCCGAAGTTCCTCCCCCAATATCTATTACCATATTCCCGCTAGCTTTCGCAATATCTAATCCAGCACCAATGGCAGCAGCTATAGGTTCTTCTATCAACTGAGTATTTCTTGCACCTGCGTTGTTCGCGGCATCCTTTACCGCTCTCTTCTCAACTTCTGTAACTCCACTAGGTACACAAACAATCATTCTTGGTTTAAATAGTCTTTTTCTACCAACAGCTTTATCTATAAAGTATCTCAGCATTTTTTCAGTCACTTCATAATCAGAAATAACTCCTTCTTTCAAAGGTCTTATTGCTACTATGTTTCCTGGAGTTCTACCCAGCATAAGCCTAGCTTCTTCTCCCACTGCTAAAATCTTGTTTGTATTTCTATCTATTGCTACCACGGAAGGTTCTTGCAGCACAATGCCTCTACCCTTGATATAGACTAAAACGCTCGCTGTTCCCAAGTCGATACCTATATCTTGTCCACCAAAACCGAACATAAAACTACCTCCATTAAATAAGTGTATTATTTATTCAATATGTTAAATTAATCTAAAAATCAACAAATTTATGCAATACTTACGTTCTACATAAATATCGAAATTCCTTCTTTTTGTGATAATCTTTTAATATTTGGGGGTTTTATGTTAGATATTGATATGTTGTTCAAAATTGATAGACCAATTTATAGTTGAGTTAAAGGGCTGACACTAGTTTCGTTCCCTGTGGGAGCCGAAACCTTGGTCAGCCCCTACATTATTGCAATTATCGTGTATCTGTTGTATGAGACAAAAAAATATATTAGCCGGTGCTTTTAATCGTACCGGCCCTATAGGAAAACTTATGTAATTTTTATAACGAGGTACAAAGATATCTACAAACTCTGTAGCTGGTAAATATATGCTTCGTTCTTTTATCAGCAGAGATATTTCTCCCTCGTTGAAACGGTGTGTTGTAATTGCTTATGCAATTACTCCGTTGTTATAAGCTTACAGTTTGGTATTTTATCTTTGTTGCCCTTCCGCCTCTGATGTGCCTTTCTGCCTTATTTTGATCCATAACTTCCTTAACTTGCATAGCAACGCTTGGATTAATTCTAGGCAGTCTCTCAGTAACATCCTTGTGTACTGTGGACTTGGATACTCCGAAAATCCTTGCTGCGTCTCTAACTGTAGTTTTGCTGCTTATGATATATTTCGCTATTTCCAACGCTCTTTCTTCAATGTAATCCTTCAATTACTACAACCCCCTTATTGGTGTCTTTTTA
>JARBUB010000011.1 GCA_029239905.1 Clostridia bacterium | reverse complement strand
GGATCTTCCGCGGTTATATACATTCCACCTAGATATTTTTCCTTTGCTTTAATTGCTATAGTATAGGACCTTTCTGGATATATTCTTGCAAAATACATTCCGTGTTTATTATAGAATGGGTAATGAGATGCAATAATCACTTTGCCTGCTGTCACTTTTTTTCCTTCATGGGTAGTGACAACATAAGCACCATTTTCTTCGATATCAACAGCTCTAGTTTGCTCAAATATGCGGACACCTTTATTAGTAATTTCCTTAGCAAGGGCTAGGAGATATTTTCTAGGGTGAAATTGTGCCTGGTTTTCAAAGCGTACAGCAGCTTTAATAGGGAAATTAAAGGGTATCTCTTCAAGGAAAGAGGCCTTGATTCCCAACTTAGAAGCTGTATCCACTTCATCTTTAATCTTCTGAACATACTCATCCTGTCTTGTATATACATAGGATAGTTGATGCATAAAGTCACAATCTATATGAAGCTCATTTTGAATCTTTTCTACTAGCCGGATAGCTGATTCATTTGCATCCGCATATTGCTGCGCATACTCCATACTCATTTTAGTTTTTATTTTATTATATATTAGACCATGCTGTGAAGAGATTTTAGCTGTTGTATGCCCGGTTGTACCTTGTAAAATCCGATCAGCTTCAATGATAGCGACCTTTACTCCTTCTTTTGACAGCATATAAGCACAGGAAATACCTGACATACCTCCTCCAACGATTAACACATCTACTTTTATGTCTTCAGTTAATTTAGGGTAATCCGTTGTAGGGGTCGATGCAATCCAATAAGACTCCGGTAGTTTTTTAAATGTTTTTTCTAAATCTAAGCCCATAGTTTTCCTCCAAAATATAATAAATATTTTTCGTAGCATATCTATTTTTAACAGTTGGAATAGAAATATCCATTTTTATTGAAAGTAAGGTAATTAGCCATAAGTGATTCAAATAATACGCTTTTATAAGCTGAAGATTCAGAATAAACCATTTGGTTGACATGCTTGTATAATTGCAGTATTATGATTTGTAAGGTGCATATATATGAAGTTTTATTCATATATATGCACGATGAATTTTAGTGTAGGAATAAATCACAAACACGACAAATCATATAATTCTAAGCCTGTATAAGTTAGGGTTTGCAGTATATTTATAAAATATTTGCAGCATTATATTAATAATGTTTATAAAAGGAGAGTTATGATGGACAACAATTTTTTAGAAAGAATTATTTTACCAGATGAATTAAAAGAGATTGTAGATAGTGGTATTAACGTAATAATTCCAAAGGACCGTAAGCATCTTTTAGCTCTTGCTATGGGAGATGAAAATAATTCATCCTTTAAAGTGGGTTATGAGGTACCTGGCATTGGAAAGGTAATTGAGGCAACTGTTGCAAAGTGTAAGAATGGTGCTGTTGTAAACTACATGGATCAGTATATGAGAAGAAGAGATCCGGATTGTATGGTTATAGGAGATTGTGGTGAAACAGATAAACCAAGGTACAGAGACACATATGGTGAGGAATTTGCACCCTTGCGCAGCTCCACCTTTGAATGGTTAAAGCAGCGTGATTTAATTATAATGCCATTTATGGCTGGAGGCAGTGAATTAGGATATCCAGCATTGCTTGTTGCACCTGCTAATGCAGGGTTCTTCGCGGCGGGGCTAGCTGATCTTCAAAAATTTATCCCGAGGGATGAAATACCGGAAGACTTTAAGCCAGTTGCCATAATATATCTTGCACCACCCTATAGGCACACTCACTTTGATGGAAAACAGATAGTGGTGCACAATCGATTGGAAAACATGTATGAATTGTTTTCATACAATCTATATCCAGGGCCTAGTGCCAAGAAGGGGATATACGGGGTACTGCTTCATATTGGTGAGCGTGAGGGTTGGGTAACAGCCCATGCTTCAACAGTTAAGGTCATTACACCTTATGAAAATGTTATCACTATTATGCATGAAGGCGCCAGCGGCAGCGGGAAAAGTGAGATGCTGGAGCAGATACACAAAGAGATGGATGGCAGAATAGTAATGGCTCGAAATACACTAACGAAAGAAAAAACTTATTTGGATTTAAAAGAAACCTGCGAGCTTAAGCCTGTAACCGATGATATGGCTTTATGCCATCCAAAAATCCAAAATGGCAGTAAAAAACTTGTTGTTATGGATGCGGAGCAAGGATGGTTTCTTAGAATAAATCATATTAATAAATATGGTACTGATCCACATTATGAAAAGCTTTGCATTCATCCAAAGGAGCCACTGATATTCTTTAATCTTCAAGGAACACCAAACTCTACTTGTCTTATTTGGGAACATACTATGGATGAGCCTGGAAAGCCTTGCTCAAATCCTAGAGTAATAATGCCTAGAGAATTTGTTCCAGATATTGTAAACGAACCTGTTGAAATAGATGTTAGAAGCTTTGGGGTTAGGACACCACCCTGTACAAAGGAAAAGCCTTCTTACGGAATTATGGGTATGTTTCATATCCTGCCTCCAAGTCTTGCATGGCTATGGAGATTGGTTGCACCAAGAGGCTTTGACAATCCAAGCATCATAGATACCGAAGGAATGAGCAGTGAAGGTGTGGGAACCTATTGGCCTTTTGCAACAGGTAGAATGGTTGATCAGGCAAATCTTTTACTGGATCAGATCATAACTGCCAGCAGTACACGATATGTACTGATACCAAATCAGCACGTAGGAATATATAATGTCAGCTTTATGCCACAATGGGTATCAAGAGAATATTTAGCTAGAAGAGGAAGTGCAAAGTTCAGACCGGAACAGCTTGTTGAATCAAGATGCAATCTTCTTGGTTATTCCCTTGAGTCATTAAAGGTTGACGGTACTTTCCTGGGAAAAGGTTTTTTACAACCGAATCTTCAGCCTGAAATAGGAAATGAGGGCTATGATGCTGGGGCTAAGATTCTTAGTGATTTCTTTAAAAAAGAGCTTGCAAAATATATGACTCCTGAATTAGACCCTCTTGGCAGGAAGATAATTGAATGCTGCCTAAGAGATGGCAAAATGGAAGAGTATCTCGAATTAATACCGATGAGAATGTAATAAAAGATATGGAAAATCCCTGCTGTTTTAATTATAACAGCAGGGATTTATTTGATTTATGTGTTAATCTTCTAAGTAGTCATGAATGGCATTTATCTTTTTTCGATAGATACACGCCATACTTCAGGCCCTTCTTCAAGGTAATTCCATTCAAACTGATCCGTGTACTCTGCCATCATTTGATAGTTTAAGGGGCGAGGATCGTGATCATTGATTAGTTCCATCTTTTCGCCTGCTTTTAGATTGTTAAAGGTTTTAAAAATAACATCGTGCTTATCCTTTGGGGGATACTTGCGTGCATCCACCTGAGCAGAAAATTGTGACATATTGAACACCTCCTAATTGTATATAATTATCATTTCTTTATTTGGAGCTTCTATGTATATGTTTTGCACAAAACATTTTCCTCTGTTCATATGTTGCGAAAAATACATCTTTGATAAAACAAAATCGGATGCTTCTACAGATTTTGTACCTGATAAATCTTTTTCGCAATACATATATTATATTTGATGATTTACTGATATAATTCCAATAATCAAGTAAAGTTTTTATTGGCTTAAATTCCCGCCTAGACATTGAGGCGAAAACCATGTATACCTATATTATATGGTTTGCATTATACAACTTAAATAGAATTCAAATCGTGCAAACCATTTTTCCTAATATAATTTTTTAGATAAGATTGTGAGGCAGCATATGAAAATTAAAAAGAAGATTCGCACATTCATTATAATTGCTATAATTATGGTCATCTCATATAGATTGATTGTCTTTAGAAATATTGAAGAGACTAAGCTTGAGTCGGGCAAGGATGTAACCTTCTTCGTAGCTAGTGATACGCACTATCTGGCAGAGAGCTTAACGGATAATGGAGAGGCATTTCAACAATTTATAAATAGTGGGGATGGCAAGCAATTAGATTATATACACGAAATTATGAATGCTTTTGAAAATGATATAAAGAAGAAAAAACCTGAGGTTTTGATCATAAGCGGGGATTTAACCAGCAATGGTGAGAAGGAAAGCCATTTGGAGCTAGCGAAAAGATTGAGTAAAATAGAAAAAAAGGGTACCTCCGTTTTTGTTATTCCAGGAAACCATGACATATCCAATCCTTTTGCAAGATCTTTTAAAGGGGATAAACAGTACATGGCAAGCTATATAAATGCAAGTGAATTTAGTAATATTTATGCAGACTTTGGATATAAAGAGGCCATTTCGAGAGATAAAACTACTCTAAGCTATCTTGCAGCACCCTCAGAGGATGTATGGCTATTGATGCTTGATACTGCTCAGTATGAAAATAATATAGTTTTTGGATTGCCGCAAATGGACGGCAGAATTGCTGACGAGACCAAAGACTGGATAAAGCAGTGCAGTGATTTGGCTAAGTCAAAGGGAGCGGAGCTAATTGCAGTAATGCATCATAATTTACTAAATCATAGTGAGGTAATAAGGGAAGGTTATACAATAAACAACAGCGAAGATATTGTACAGTTATTTCAACAAAGTGATATAAATTTAGCTTTGTCAGGACATATTCATCTGCAGGATATTAAATCACAAAAGAATGATAAGTACTCAATTCATGATGTGGTAACAGGATGCATCAGCATATATCCACAGAAATATGGAGTTCTAAAATATTCAAAGAAAAATGGAGTTGATTACAATACAAGTACTGTTGATGTAGAAGGTTGGGCAAAGGAAAATGGAATTGCAGATAAAAATCTCGTTAATTTTAAGGAGTTCTCAAAGAAGATATATGGAGATAAGATATATTCCAGAATTGTTTCCAGATTAGCAATTACAGATGCTTATACCAGTGACGAGCTTAAATTAATGGGAGAGACCTATAGGCTTATAAATCTAAGATATTTTGAAGGCTTAAAAGAAATTGGGACAGAAGAAATAAAAAATTCACCTGGTTTTAAACTATGGGTTTCATCTGAAGAAAACTTTTCACAGCGAAATCTGCTAAAATTAGTAAATTCAAATGGAGAAGATAATAACATTTTACACATTAATAAGAATGAGATTTTAAAATAGCTATAAAAAAAACAGATAACTTAAAGTTATCTGTTTTTTTTATAGAGTGTATTATATTACTTCCTTACTTCTTGTTTTCCATTTACCTTGCTAGTCTCATCCATTGTAAATGTGGATTTAGCTTCATCTGTAGCAAAGTATATATTTCCATCAACTATATTATCTACTAATTTGAAGTTGTTTGCGTTAACATAAAGGTCACCTTTGAAAGTGCCATGCTCAATGCTGGCTTTTGGGCTGTTGATAGTAAGTTTTGGTGCTGTCAATGTAAATCTATTAGTTACCTTGCGATTTTCATCTTGAGTATAAAGCGCTATTTTACGTTGTATGATATCTTTTCCTGCTTCATCTTTTTTACCATTTTTGAATTCGCCATCTAATACAAGATCCTTAGTAAAGGTTAAATCCTTTAATGCTGCGATAAGCCATGTACCTGTACTGGTCATTGCCTTTTCAAAAACTTCTTCTTTATCTGTTATTGAAGCTGTTGTGGTTACGTCTGGAGTTGTATCTGGTGGGTTCGGAGTGCCACCGCCAGGTTGTTCTGTACCTGGGGTTGGAGTTGGTGCAGGTGCAGGTGCGGGTGTTGGTTGTGTACAACCTGCAACCATAGAAATTATAAGAACCAATGCTAATACTAAAACTAAGACTCTAGCTTTCATTAATATTCCTCCTTATTATAATAAAGTTTTTACTTCAAATTCATTATAACCAAAATGTTATAAAATAATGTAATATACAATATAAAAAATAAGAAGTCTGTAGGAAATTGCAAAATTAGTTAAAATTGATAATCCACCAGTAATTGATTGCTAATTTAAATTAGTAAAATAAATTAAGTTCAAAAAAATATCGCCCTTCCAGCTTGAACATTCAAGTTTGGCAGGGCGTATCTGCTTTTATAAATTGATATTTATTTCTTTGAGCCAAGATAGGCTTCTCTTATCTTTGGATTGTCTGCGATCTCTTTTGCAGAACCCTCCAAAGTAATCTTACCTTGTTCCAATACATAAGCTCTATCTGCGATCGAAAGGGCTTTGTAGGCATTCTGTTCCACCAATAGAAGCGTTTTACCCATCTTTCTAATATCGGTGATAATATCAAATACTGTTTTCACAAGTAGTGGTGCAAGACCAAGGGAGGGTTCGTCTAGAAGTATAATATCCGGGCTGCTCATAAGACCTCTGCCTATAGCAAGCATCTGCTGTTCACCACCACTGAGGGTTCCTGCTATTTGTTTTTCTCTTTCCTTCAACCGTGGAAAAAGAATATATGTATTCTCTAGATCTTCATGGATTTTTACCTTATCTTTTCTGAGATAGGAACCCATCAGAAGATTATCTCGTACCGATAAATTGGCAAATATCAATCTCCCTTCTGGGATATGCGATATACCAAGCTTAACTATTTTACTTGGGTTAAGTGGAAGCTTCGTGTTACGATATAGCACTTCTCCTTCCTTGTACTTTAAGAAACCGGAAATAGCATTCAGTAAAGTAGATTTTCCAGCACCATTGGAGCCTATTATCGTCACAATCTCACCTTGATTCACTTCTATGGACACGCCCTTTAAGGCATGTATGCCACCATAGTAGACTTGTAAATTATTAACCTTTAACATTTGCTACCCCTCCACTCCTAGATATGCTTCTATTACCTTTGGATCGTTCTGTATATCAAAAGGGGTTCCTTCTGCTAGTTTGCATCCAAAATTTAGAACCATGATTTCTTCGCAGATGCCCATAACCAGATCCATATGATGCTCGATAATTAATACCGTTAGCTGGAATTTATTTCTGATGTTATCTATTAGCAGCATCAACTGTTCTGTTTCGTCAGGGTTCATACCAGCTGCCGGTTCATCTAAAAGCAGCAGCTCTGGATTTAGGGCTAAAGCTCGAGCTATTTCAAGTCTTCTCTGGAGTCCATAGGGAAGGTTGTTTGCAATAAGTTCCTTTCGGTCGCTTAAACCCATAATCTCAAGTAGTTCATCAGCCTGCAGTTTGAGCTGTTTTTCTTCCTTTCTGCATCTTGGTGTCCTTAGTAATGAATCCAATATAGAATAACCTGCGCTCTTATGGCAGGCAGTCAGAACATTTTCATATACAGTGAGCCTTTTAAAAAGTCTGATGTTCTGAAAGGTTCTCGTAATACCACTTTCAGCAATCTGATATGGTTCTTTATTGGTAATATTATTGTTGTTAAAGAGAATACTTCCTCCTGATACCTTATATACTCCGGTTATAAGATTGAAGATTGTAGTTTTTCCTGCTCCATTGGGACCGATTAAGCCTGTTATACTACCTTTTTTTACTTTGAAATCCACATTGCCCACTGCAGTCAAACCGCCGAATTTCTTAGTTAATCCATTTAACTCTAGAATATTCATAGAGTATCACCTCCCCCTAAGCCTTGGGAGCGCGTACGCTTTTTTGTTATTATTCTGTTATATAGCTTTTTAATGCTGGAAGGGGTTAGCTCGTAACCACCTAATAGGCCCTCAGGTCTTGATATCATTATAATTATGACTGCTAAGCCATAGCATACCAATCTCCACCTAGAGAAGGAACGTAAAACTTCAGGCAAGGCTGTGAGAACTAATGCACCAAGCACACTGCCTGAAATACTACCTAAGCCCCCAAAGATTACTATAATGATAAGCTCAGTGGATTTTACCAAACTGAACATTTTGGGCTGCAAGAAGGTCATGTAGTGTGCCATTAAGCCACCTGCAATGCCTGCATAGGAAGCACTTAGCATAAGTGAAACCATCTTATGCTTGAATACATTAATGCCTATAATCTGAGAAGCCAGTTCCTCTTCTCGGATGGCAATCATATTTCTACCATGACGTGAACGTATTAGATTTGCTAATATTACGATTGCCAATAAGTTTATGGCAATCACGTTCCATATGTTAGTATAATTCGGAATGCCTGGCCAGCCTCTGGCTCCTCCAAAATACTGAACGTTATCAAGAATCAGCCTGATAGCCTCTCCAAAACCTAGGGTTGCGATGCAAAAATAATCTCCTTTTAAGTTAAGCGTTACTTTGCCTATCACTGCACTAATCAAGGCAGCCGCCAATCCCCCTGCCAAGAGAGCAGGTATTAAGGGCCAGTGGAACTTGACTGTAAGCATGGCTGAAGCATAACCGCCTATTGCCATAAAGCCTGCATGACCGAAGGAGAACAGTCCTGTGAAACCGGTCAGCAAGGACAAGCCTAATACCGCCATAAGATTTATACCCGCTAATATCAATATACCTTCTATATATGTATTCATACTCCGTCTCCTTTCTAAGCCTTATCCTCTGTGGTTTTGCCCATGAGACCCATAGGTCTTACTATTAGAACACCGATTAATAGTGCAAAGGCAATAAGATCTCTATATTGTGAAGACAAATAACCTGAAGTCAGTGTCTCTATTACAGCTAATAATATAGAGCCAATTACTGCTCCGGGTAAGCTCCCGAGTCCGCCAAATACAGCGGCTATGAAAGATTTTATGGTTATGGCACCGATTTGAGGATATACTGTGTATTTCATACCAAACATAACTCCTGCAATTCCTGCTAAAAAGCCACCTAGAGCAAATACGATAATAATGATGACTGCTGTATTGACACCCATCAATGCGCTTGCTTTTGTATTATAAGCCGTAGCCTGAATCGCTTTGCCAATTTTTGTGTAATCAATTATATATATAAGCAATAAAAGGCAGATAGCGGAGATAGCAAATATCATGAGATCTAGCCTTCCAATTGCCAGGCTGCCAATTCTAAAGGGTTCTTTTGGGAAGATTTGCGGATAGGTTCTGAAGGTTGGCCCAATAGTCGCAATTATTATATTCTCTAAGAAAATGGAAGCTCCCATTGCGGATATTATAAAATATAAAAAGGGCGCTTTTCTTTCACGCAATGGGCTATAAGCAGCTCTTTCAATAGCCACTGCCAGTAACGCTGTCAAAATCGCTGATCCAATAAAAGCGACTGGAAAGGGCAAATCATAAACTGTTAGCATGAAGTAGCCAAAATACGCTCCGAACATGATAACACCGCCATGGGCAAAGTTGCTGAAATTCATTATGCTGTATACCAGTGAATAACCGACAGCCATCAAGGCATAAACACTTCCTATGGATAAGCCATTAATCAATTGCTGCAAAAACTCTGTCATATTCAATCCTCCTTTGCGTTTAAAATGAAGGAGCGGAAGGATGGGTTCCTCCAGCTCCAATATTTAAATAACTACTTTCCTGCTGCGAATTTTTGTTGGAACACGTACTTGCCATCCACAATCTTTATAATTGCTGCATCTTTTCCCTCTGGGTTATGTGTATCTTTACCAATCATAATTTTACCGGTTATACCTTTGATATTGGCGGTTTCTATGGCGGCAGCAATTTTTTCTGAGTTAACCTCGCCTGCTCTTTGAATTGAATCAGATAACAGCAAGAAGGCGTCATGTACCAAATATCCATTAAGTTCTACGTCTTTACTATATTTAGCTTTGTATCTTGCCTTGAAGTCCTGGACCTCGGGATCATCAAAATCAAGGTGATTTACAAAGTATGAGCCCTCAACAGCATCTTTTGCCATGCTGATTAACTGTTCGGATGGCCAGCCATCGCCGCCAAGCAGGGTTGCATTTATATCCAATTCTCTTGCTTGATTTGCGCTGAGTGCAACTTCTTTAAAGAAGTAAGGCATAAAGATAACATCAGGGTTAGTAGCTTTTATCTTACTAAGCTGTGGTCTAAAATCAACGTCACCAGATTTGAAGCCTTCTTTGGCAACTATTGTTCCGCCTGATTTGACGAAGTAGTCTTCGAAGAACTGTGTCAAGCCTTGTGAATAATCATCACCAACGTCATAGAGAATAGCGGCATTTTTAGCCTTTAATACTTCTGCCGCATAGCCTGCAGCAACAGCACCTTGATATGGATCAATGAAGCATACTCTGAAGTTATAGGGCTTTACCTTGCCATCAAGTACTGTAACCTTTGGGTTAGTGGCAACTGTAGCAATATCAGGAACCTTTGCAGCCTCTAGTACAGGGGCAATGGGAATAGCGTTGCCGCTTGCATTTGGGCCTAAAATAGCAACAACCTTATCCTCGCCAGTAAGCCTCTTTGCTACGTTTACAGCTTCCTGAGGGTCACCTTTTGTATCGTAGCCGATTACCTCCAGTTTCTTTCCTAAGATTCCACCCTTTGCATTTGCTTCTTCTACCAGCATTTTGACAGTGTCAAATTCACACTGTCCCCACACTGCCTGATCGCCACTTAGGGAACCCATCCAACCTATTTTAATTGTATCGTTGGCAGCACCGGTACTAGTGGATTTTTGTCCGCATCCACTTAAAGCTAATGAGAAAACTAACAAAACACACAACAATACGAAAGCTTTCTTCTTCATTCTTATTCCTCCTAAAATTTGTTTGTAGTGGCTAAAAAATATATTCATTACTATTGATATGCTTTGTACACCAATAATAGCTCTAATTTCTAAAAGAATTGAGTGTTAGAAAAATGGTACTGAAGTTGATGATAATATTGATTATATATGTTTGCTTTGAGGTTTCTTTGCATGGATGAGCTTTTCAAAATAGAAGGAATACACAAGTTTATGTAGAAAATTATAAAATGTAATTTTAGTAATTACTGGGAACAAAATTAGACGTAGAATAAAGAGGGGGAAATGGAATGAAAAAGGCTTTGAAAGAAAGAAAAGATGTCGATCAATCGTTGACCTGGGATTTGTCTGCCATTTATAAAACTGAAGAGCTATACAATTCAGCCATTCTTGATGCAAAGAGATTAACTGAGGAATTAGAGAAAAACTACAAAGGCAAACTAAATTCAGCAAATACCATAAATCGATGCTTAAATCAATATAGAGAAGCAATTCAAGTAATAAACCTCACTGCAACCTATGCACATCTAGCTGTAGCTGTGGATCAAACCAATACTGAAAATCAAGCTAGAAATATGAAGCTGGCAAATATATTATCAAATCTCGAAAGCAGATTGAGCTTTGTAAGAAGTGAGATTATT
Organism: Clostridia bacterium; assembly: GCA_029239905.1. GTDB lineage: Bacteria > Bacillota > Clostridia > Lutisporales > Lutisporaceae > GWB2-37-7. Next base: position 12,084 of record JARBUB010000011.1, on the reverse strand, counting down.
GAAGCTGACGAAGCAGTTATAGAACAAGCGATACAAGAATCAAAGGAGAACAGCAACTTTCTAAAGGAAATTAAGAGGATAAAGAAATATGCACTTCATCCTGAGGTTGAAAGAGTCTTATCTGCTTTATCCAGTACATTAAGTGCCCCCTACGCGATATATAATAGAGCTAAACTATCTGATATGGATTTTGGAACCTTTGAAGTAGATGGAATTGAACATCCTCTTAGTTTTGTACTTTTTGAAAATGAATGGGAGTTTGAAAACGATACGAAGACAAGAAGAGCCGCCTTTGAAGCATTTTCTTCAAAACTTCGGGAATACCAGCACACTGTGGCAGCAACCTATCAAACTCAAGTTCAGAAAGAAAAGACTTTATCCAATCTAAAAGGGTTTGACTCAGTAATAGACAGCTTGTTGTTCCCTCAAAAAGTAGATAGGGATTTGTACAATAGACAGATTGATGTAATAATGGAAAAGCTAGCGCCTCATATGAGGAAGTATGCCAAACTGCTTCAGAAGATACATAAAATAGATGAAATGACCTTTGCAGATTTAAAGATAGCTGTGGATCCAAGCTATGAACCTTCCATAACAGTAGAAGAATCAAAAAAATATACCCACGAGGCGCTATCTGTCCTAGGGCAGGACTATTTGGAAATGATAGAGAGAAGCTATGATGAGAGATGGATAGATTTTGTTCAGAACAAGGGCAAATCCACAGGTGCATTTTGTTCCAGCCCTTATGGAAGTCATCCTTACATTTTAATATCATGGACTGATAAGATGAGAGAGGTTTTTGTACTAGCCCATGAATTAGGTCATGCAGGACATTTTAACTTATGTCATCAACATCAGAATAGTTTTGATACAAGGCCATCTATGTATTTTATTGAAGCGCCTTCCACTATGAATGAGATGCTTATGGCAAATTATCTTATGAAAACCAATGGAGATATTAGATTCAGAAGATGGGTTTTATCCTCCATGATAAGTCGTACATATTATCATAACTTTGTAACTCACTTACTAGAAGCAGCTTACCAAAGGGAAGTATACGAAATAATTGATAAGGGTGGAAGTGTTCAGGCCTCAAAGTTAAATGAAATTAAAAAGGGCGTATTGGAAAGATTCTGGGGAGATGAAATAAAAATAAATGAAGGTGCAGAGCTTACTTGGATGAGACAACCGCATTATTATATGGGACTGTACCCTTACACTTATAGTGCGGGGCTCACAGTTGCCACAGAGGTAAGCAAACGTATTTTAGAAGAAGGACAGCCGGCAATAGAAGATTGGAGAGCGGTATTAATGGCTGGTGGAACAAAAACTCCGGTGGAGCTTGCAAAAATGGCGGGGGTAGATATTACTACGGATAAACCTTTGTTAAATACCATTGAGCATATCGGAAATATAATAGATGAAATTATAAAGCTGACGGAGGAATTGGAAGGGACTGAAGCTTAAGTATAAGGTTTATACAAGATGATATAAGTCAGAATTGATAAACAAAATCCCTGCGGTTAAATAGAACTGCAGGGATTTTGTTTAATAGATGCAGTTATGATAATATGAATAGGTAAATAAGAAGTAGTGAACAGTCAATACTTAAAAGGATGTGAATAGATATTAAGATGCTATGGAAAAGTGGGCTACTAGGTTTATCCCTTGTGCTTACCTCTATTTTGATTTACTACATACAGGTTGTTATATTTCATGATGCACGCAATACGTTTTTTTACATGTTTCAAGATTTGGCCTTTGTACCCTTACAGGTCTTTATTGTAACTCTAATACTTGAACGAATACTGAATGCTCGTGAAAAACGCGAGGTTAAGAGAAAACAAAATGTTGTTATCAGTGTTTTTTATAGCGAGGTAGGAACAAACGCAATAGCCTCAATGTCAACCTATGTTAATAATTTAAGAGTCTTGCAAGAACTATTAAATATCCATGGGAATTGGAAAGAAGAAAACTTTAAGAAGGCGATGAAAAGCGCCAATGCATTCCAACTCGATATATGCAGTGGAAATGACAATATGAGTGTATTGCTCGATTTTTTATCAACAAAGAAAGCGTTTATGTTATCGCTGTTTGAAAACACAAACCTGTTGGAGCATGATACTTTTACAGATATGCTTTGGGCAGTTTTTCACCTGCTAGAGGAATTGGAAAGCCGAGAAAGTTTGCATTCTTTACCTGAAAAGGATTTGGAGCATCTATCGGGTGATATAAAAAGAGCGTATAAGACTCTGGTGGTAGAGTGGATTTATTATATGAATCATCTAAGTAAGGAATACCCCTATCTTTTTTCATTGGCTGTTAGGAAAAGTCCATTTAGTGAAGATTGTTCGGTTGTGATAAGTTAAAACAATGTATAAAACGCTAGCATCTGCCTTAAAAAGGGACAGATGTTTTTTTCTTGTTCTGGAACTTTTATGGATATTTTAAGTCATATACTTAGTATAACTTGACATGTTATACAGAGAGATACATTTTTACATAGTCAAACGTGACCTTTTGAAATATTACTATTATGTTAAAAAAATGTGAACTTGAAGGTATTTGAAGGTCTTTGTAAAAGTAGTATATAAAGGGTGTTATATGCTTAGCTTTTAAGTTATAACATTGAATGCACAATGTGTAAAACTAGCAAACTAAAATACAATTGTTAAGGAGTAGCGTATGAAGATTTTTTCTAGAACTATTATCACTATGATCATCGTTTCAATGATGCTGCCAGTATTCATGGTCTTCGCTGAACCAAACACATCAGAAAAGACTGATATGCGAGGGGTATGGGTTTCTACGGTAGTAAATATTGACTATCCGAAAAAGGCCACTATTGATGTTGAGGTATTAAAAAGCGAGGCATTGCGGATATTGGATAATGCAAAGGATATGGGAATGAATGCTGTTTTCTTGCAGGTGCGCCCTAGCTCTGATGCAATTTACAAATCCGAATATTTTCCGTGGTCAAAATATTTGACTGGAACTCAAGGACTTGCACCAGCTGACAATTTTGATCCTCTTGAATTTTGGATAACCGAGGCTCATAAAAGAGGAATTGAATTGCATGCGTGGCTTAATCCCTACAGAGTAACAAAACAAAGCGGCAAAGAGCCGGCTCATGATTTTGCCTCATTGGCACCAAACAACCCTGCGAAATTACATCCGGAATGGGTAGTAAAGCATACCGACGGCAATCTATATTATAATCCAGGAATACCAGAGGTTAGAAAGCTTGTCATAGATGGAATAACTGAAATTATCAAAAACTATGATGTGGATGGTATCCATTTTGATGATTACTTCTATCCAGGAATGAGTTTTGCAGATAGTGATACATATAAAACATATGGAACAGGCTATACGAACATAAATGACTGGCGTAGGGCAAATGTAGATATATTAATAAGGGATTTGTCTCAAGTCATTAAAGCAGAATCTAAAGACGTGAGCTTTGGCATCAGTCCTTTTGGTATTTGGGCAAATAAAACTTCAAGTCCCCTTGGCAGCGATACAAAGGGAAATCAGTCCTTCTCCAGCCATTATGCAGATACTAGGAAATGGGTAAAAGAAGGTTGGTTAGATTATATCGCACCGCAGATATACTGGAATATTGGATATACAGTAGCAGACTATAGCAAGATTGTAGCTTGGTGGGAAGATGTTGTAAAGGATACAGGGGTAGACCTGTACATCGGGCAAGCAGCCTATAAATCCAATAATGGAACACTGGCCAATGCTTGGTATGGAGTTGCAGAAATTGAGAAACAGCTGCAATTGAATGCAAAGAGCAAAGAAGTAGACGGCAGCATATTCTTCAGCTATAAGTCTTTTGTAGATAGACCATCTTTAGCTGCAGTGGTCAAAGGATTCTATCAACAGAAAGATGGCATAACAGCAAGCATACCTGTAAATGTTGCTCGTCCAACAACGAGCTTGAAAACTACACTTAATCAGTTTTTTATCACTGGTTCTTCTGATCCAAGCAAGCCATTATTACTAAATGGCAAGCCTGTGGAAGGAAGATCAAAGAATGGATATTTCGGAGTTCTGGTACCTTTGCAGGCTGGTCAAAATATTTTGACCTTTGCCCAAGACGGTACCTATACAACAAGATCTATATATAGAGAGATAGCCTCTACCGTAGTAGCAAAAATGAGCGCTGAAGAAATTCCGGCAAGCTCTGTATACCCACAGACGCAAGAATACAGAAGTCCCGGAGAAAAAATAACCTTTACTTGCCAAGCTCCTTATGGTTCATTGGTAACGGTAAAATTGGGAACTGAAACTTATCCAATGCAGCCCGCTAACAAAAAGCCAGCAGGGACAGGACTTTACGCTGATAAATACACTTATGTTTACACAATACCCAACTATGAAGGCGCGTCTAAAGTTGTAGACCTTGGTGCACCAGAATATATAATGTACAACGGCGGCCCTGCAAAAGCACGAAAAGCGCCAGGTACGATAAGTGTTATTATGAAGAACACTGCTTTTTATGCAGAAGTGAACAAGAGTGTTATTAATACATATCAAACACCGACTACTGCTGACGGCGCAGCATATGAACTATATAGCGGGATGGTTGACTATATTACTGCAATCACTGGGAACTATATACGTCTATCTTCTGGTTTATATGTGAATAAGAACGACGTTAAAACCTATACATCAGATATGCAATTACGCTCTGTTGTGACGAATGCTGCTTATATAACAGGCGAAAAGTGGGATTCTCTTAAGCTTGATCTGTCAGGAATTCCGGCGGCAATTTCAGCTTTTGATGGAACTAGCTTGAAAATTAGTATTTCCAAGGCTTACGCTACAGCATTGCCTGTACTTCCAGAGAATACACCTTTTTCTAAAATTGAGTTGTTTACAGATGATGACAAAGCACAATATGTATTAACCATGAAAAGCGACCAAAAGATTGAAGGTTACTATATAGAACAGACGGCAGCAGGACTGAACTTAAATGTTAAAAGACCTGTAAAGCTAACGGAAGGCATTCAACCTTTATTAGGGATTACAATTATGCTTGATCCAGGGCATGGGGGTAGTGACCCAGGTGCTATTGGACCTCTTGGACTCAAGTATCCAGAGAAGACGATTAACCTAAATACAGCCTTAAAGACAAAAACAGAGTTGGAGAAGCTTGGGGCTGTAGTGCTTATGACAAGAGATACAGATAAAGATGTAACCCTTGATGAGCGTCTGACGGCTTCGAGAAATGCAAAACCAGATATGTTTATCTCCATTCATGCAAACAGCATGGGAGACAATGTAGATATTTCCAAGGTTGATGGTTTCTCAGTATTCTATAAAGAAAAACTGGCAGGACCTCTTGCAGATATGGTATTTAACAATACATTAAGCTCATTAAGCCGTAATAACAAGGGACTTCATGTAAGGAACCTATACGTTACTCGTGGAAATTGGACACCATCCATACTGTTGGAAAGTGGATTTATTCCAAATCCAAATGAATTTGAGTGGTTAATTGATGAAAACGAGCAGTTAAGATTAGCTAAAAGTCTTTCTGAAGCAGTAATGAAATATTTAACGCCAAAGAATATAACACCTGATGTGATTCAGTAGATAAATAAACTATATATACCTTTCATATCCTGCTGTCTGTGGATCTTGGCAGATTCAATGACAGCAGGATATTTTTATGCAGTTCATTGTATTAGGGCATGTTCAATGGGATAATAATGAGTAAATAGAGCTAAAAGTGTGATTGAACCATTTGTGTAAGGAGGAGGGCGGAGAATATGAAATCAGAAAATAATAAAAAGATGCCAGTGCTTTTCATTGGTCATGGCAGTCCCATGAATGCTATAGAAACAAATCCTTTTACTGAAAGCTTAAGGAAGCTTGGAGAGTCATTCGCGGAAATGCCAAAGGCAATTATGGTAGTATCGGCTCATTGGTTAACAAGAGGTACTTTTGTAAGTACAGCAGAAAAACCAGAAGTAATATATGATTTTTATGGATTTCCTAAAGAACTTTATCAGGTTAAGTATCCTGCTGTGGGAGCCCCTTTTATTGCCAAAGAAATAATGAAGTTAGCTCCACACATAAAGGAAGATAACCAGTGGGGCTTGGATCACGGTGCATGGTCTATATTGAAGCATATTTTTCCGAATGCAGGCATACCAGTATTTCAATTGAGTATCGATTTTTATCAATCTATGCAATATCATTTTGATCTAGCTAGTGAACTAAGGCAGCTTAGAGAGCAAGGGGTTCTTTTTATAGGCAGCGGAAATGTAGTACATAATCTTGCCCTGGTATTTAGCAAAGAAGATAACTCCCCTTTTGAGTGGGCATCAGAATTTGATGAAATTGTTAAGAATAGTATAATGAATAAGGATTTTGACAGCTTAATCAATTATAAGAAGTTTGGGAGAACGGCAGATTTAGCTATACCTACCGTAGATCATTATGTACCCTTGCTTTATACCTTAGGAATGGCTGAGGCTGATGAGGAAATTACATTTACTTATGAAGAGGTGTTTACATCTTTAAGTATGAGATGTGTAAGAATTGGATAATATATGTCAACGAAAAAGGAGTGCATAAGTTATGGAAAATATACGAAGGATTAACAAAGTTATAACAGGACAACGAGCAACAGATGGCGCAGGAGTGCGGCTGGTAAGGGTGATTGGCTATAATGATGTCAAGGAATTCGATCCTTTTCTGATGCTGGATGCTTTTGATTCTATTAATCCTGAGGATTACACCAAGGGTTTTCCTTGGCATCCCCACAGAGGAATAGAAACCGTGACATATTTGATTCAGGGAGATATAGAGCATGGAGACAGCTTAGGCAACAAAGGCAGTATTTTAGATGGAGATTGCCAGTGGATGACTGCGGGAAGTGGAATCATTCACCAGGAAATGCCTAAAGCCTGCAAAAGGATGTTGGGTGTACAGCTGTGGCTTAATCTGCCTGCAAGGGATAAAATGACGAACCCTCAGTATCGTGACATAAAGAGCAGCATTGTGCCGATACTAGAGGAAGAAGGAAACAAAGTCCATATCATTTCCGGCAGCTATAAAGGAAAAATTGGTGCGATACAAGGGGATTATGTTAAGCCTCTTTTTGTAGATATAGAGCTTAAAGAAAATGGTGAGTTGACAATAGATATTGAGAAGGATGCTACATTATTTGTTTATATCATTCAGGGAGAGGGCTGCTTTGATCCAGCTGCACAGGAGCTTATATCTGAAAAACATGCAGTGCTGTTTGAGCAGGGAGATACTTTCTATGTCAAAGCCTCAAGCAAGGGTATGCGTATTCTATTACTTGCAGCAAAGCCACTAAAAGAACCTATAGCTTGGGGTGGACCTATTGTTATGAATACAAAGGAAGAATTGAATCAGGCATTTAAAGAAATTGATGACGGTACTTTTATTAAAAGCAATCTTTCCATGGAATGAAGACGAAAGTAGGTTTAGAATTATATTGTATTGTTGTTATGAACATCAATAATTATAACATGAATGAAATAAGGAGACTTATATATGATGCTACCTGTTATTTACTTTGCTGAATAGTTAATTTAATAAAGAGATACAACTGCTTATCTTGGCAAAAACCTATGTCTTTGTCAGGCTTGTTTTGTGTTTCTTATATTCAACAAAGTAGTATAACGGTGCTATATTAGTCTTTAAAATCATTTATTAATCATTATGTATTTTTTGTCCTATAGATTATCACTATAGGGTTATTTGTAATGAGAAAAGACTTCAAATAAGCAATCTTGTATTGTTTGCTATTTGAAGTCTTTTTTTGTTTTTGAAAGAAGGTGAGTTTATGCCATCAATAAAGATTATGACAACATGCTGTTAGGATACAAGATGGAGGTATAGAATGAACAAATTGACTTTGAAATGGGAATTTAATGATATTACTGAAGATCAGGTAGAGAGATATTGTCATAATTGCAGTAAAAAGGTGCTGTTTACAGACTCAATGAAGCGAAGAAAAAATGCCAATGGCAAGTCTTTATATGAATTTGCAATTTATAAATGTGAAAGAGACCACACGTGGAATAAGCTTCTTAAGATCTGCAGCGCTCATACAGATAATAATGCATTTCCCGAAGAGGAAATTCTCGAAATATCTCAATTTGAGGCTGCAAAGGAATTTTTGATTTCAGAAACTAAGGCAACTGGAATAGGTGAAATTGAAATATACGTAAAGAACATAGAGGGCAGGCAAAGGATAGATAAGCTGCTAGCCCTCTATATATCAGATTTGAGCAGAACTCAGATAAAGGTCTGGATTGACAGCGGAAAAATACAAATAGACAATTGCGATGTAAAGCCTGATACACCGATTAGAAACCATCAGACAATTCAAATAAAACTTTAAAATCTGACATTGTGGTGCATAGGTAAGCTCGAAGAAATTCGATTGCTTCCCTAGCACTACAGATGTTAGAATTGTAAAAATACGTTATAATAGGTAGTAAAGTGAAAATAGCTAGATTGTGAGGGTGAAATATATGACATTAATAAAGCCAGTGAAGTTGCAGCCTGGAGACAAAGTTGCAACAATAAGCTTATCCTGGGGTGGAGCAGGTGATGAGGATATCCTATGGAGATATGAAGTTGGAAAAAAACGGCTTCAAGAGGAATTTGGTTTGGAAGTAATTGAAATGCCAAATACCCTTAAAGGTTCGGAGTATTTATATAATCATCCAGAGAAAAGAGCGGAAGATTTGATGATGGCATTCTCTGATTCATCGATTAAAGGTATTTTCTCTTGCATAGGTGGAGATGAAAGCGTAAGATTACTGCCTTTCATAGATTATGATGTCATAAGAAATAATCCTAAAGTATTTATAGGTTATTCTGACAGTACTGTTACTCATTTTATATGCCAGAAGGCAGGTGTCTCAAGTTTCTATGGAGCATCTATCCTAGCAGAGTTTGCAGAAAATGTACAGATGTTTGATTATACAAAATATTGGGTACAGAAGACTCTTTTTGATGATGCGACAATAGGAAAGATTGAGCCATCAGCTGTTTGGACCAGTGAATATTTACCTTGGGACGAGAAAAATAGAGATATCCAGAGAAGAGTGCAAAAAAATACCGGCTATGAGCTGTTGCAAGGGCAAGGTAGGGTGCAGGGGCATCTAATAGGTGGTTGTATAGAATCTATGGAGACGTTAAAAGGAACTGAAGTGTGGCCTGAACTGAAGGAATGGAAAGATGCTATTTTATTTTTCGAAACCTCAGAGGATAACTCAAGCCCTGCCTATGTTGAGTATTGGCTTCGTAATTATGGTTCTATCGGGGTTTTACAAAGTGTAAGGGGCATAATCTTTGGAAAACCCTATGACAATCTTTACTATGAAGAGTATAGGAGCGCAATTAAAAAGGTAGTATCAGAGGAATTGAAATTAGTTGATTTGCCGATTTTATATAATATGAATTTTGGTCATACTGCACCTATGTGCGTATTGCCATATGGAGCCATGGCAGAAATCGATTGTGAAGAAAAGGGTTTTAGTATTATTGAAAGTGGTGTTGTATAATAGTTTATCTAAAATTCTGTTATCTGTAGGCTCTGGTAAGCTCATTTTCGGAAACTTCACTAGCAGCACAGATATCATGAAGCTTTATACTAATCGAAAAACTGTAGTAGTATGAAATAAAGATCTAGGGTATCCAAGATTTACACCATTTTCTGATGAAAAATATTTGGTTAGCATGTAAAAATATGCTATAATTTAGCATATAAGATTATGTAAATAGGTATTTTGGGGGGAATTATGAAGATTAAATTTAGCGGTTTGGGTTTTAAGATTTTTAAAATGATAAGCATAGTATCCTTTATCACCATCGTATTATTTTTGGGGAATGTAATTTTTACTTTTAATTCCTTGATGAATATAAAAAAAGCTGAAGCTTTGGAGGTAGTTGTTCAGGCTGCTGCTTTCATAGATGGAGATAAGCATGTTAAGGCAGTGGCTTCGGGAAGTATGTCCAGCCCTGAGTACTCTGAATTGAAGCAGCAAATGGTAAATTTTATGACGGATAAAGGTGTAGTATACTTTTATACAGTTTATATGAAGGACAACAAGTCATATTACGGAGTAGATGCCGCCTTTACGGATACTTCTGGGCTTAACTCAGAAGCTTTTATGGATGAATATTTACCTGTAGCGTTTAAGGGCGAAGCTATTACAATTTCTGAATTGGATGAAGAAAATCTGCTGTCAGCCTATGCGCCTATAAAGGATAGCAAGGGAAACATAGTTGGAGTTGCAGGGGTAGATATTGATTTTAGCAGCTTAGTAGAAGTTAATAATAGGATATTAAAGGATTCAGCTGTTTTGGCAGTTGTAATAATGATATTATCTATGATGGCCAGTTTATTATTTTCTCGAAGCATCACAATGAAAGTGGATAAAATTAGAAATACACTAAGTAAAATGTCAGAAGGTGACATGACAGAGAAAGTGGTAATAACAGATAAAGATGAATTCAAGCAAATAGCTGATGATTTGAACAAGCTTATTTTAAAGACTGCATCAATGTTAAAGGATGTAAAGCATACATCAAACAATGTAAGTGACCATACACAGACTTTATCTGCAGTATCTCAGCAGATTGCTGCTTCATCAGAGGGTGTGACACAAACGGTGAACAACATGACGGATGGAATATACTCGCAGACTGAAGAAATAATAGTAGTGCGAGATATATTTAAAGAGTTTGGAGACAGCATTTATAACGCACAGCAATCAATACAAAATATAAACGGTGAAGTTGATAATGTAAATCTAAGAGCGGAGCAAAGCTCGGAGCAACTGCAGCAGCTGGAAAGCTCTATCAAGGATGTAAATATTTCCTTTGTACAGGTAAGAAACAATATCGGTAGTTTGGAAGTAAACATATCTAGAATAAGTGAAATCACTAATCTGATAAATACCATAGCCGATCAAACAAATCTTCTAGCCCTCAATGCGGCCATAGAAGCGGCAAGAGCAGGGGAGGCAGGTAGGGGCTTTTCTGTAGTTGCAGAGGAGATTAGGAAGCTGGCGGAGCAGTCTAAAAATTCCTCCTTGAGCATAAACGAAATATTGAATAATATCACAATTGACAGCAGACAGGTTATAGAGACCTCTGATAATATGGATGGCAAGTTAAACGATCAAATAGAAACAGTAAAAGGCTCTATAGAAGCCTTTAAAAGCATAATTAATAGTATTGAAGCAATGTTGCCAAAGGTACATGCAGTAAATAGCGATATGAACAGCGTAGACAAGCAAAAGGATAAAATAATCCAAAAAATTGATACAGTATCTACTGTAGCTGAGGAACTTTCCTCTTCTGCTATTGAAATTTCAGCCTCCGTAGAGGAAATGAGCTCCTCTTCCCAAAACGTGGCAGAGACAGCTCAGAACCTAAGTGATATGACAGTGATTTTGGTAAAGGCAGTTGAACAGTTTCAAATTAAGTAAAGATAATAAAGGACGCTGTGAAAGCGTCCTTTTTAATGCACAAAAGCAAAACGTATATTAGAGATAAACGACAAAATGTAAAAGTTTGTAATCTGACTGGTTTTATTATAGAATTTTATGTAGAAGCTGCCTCTATCAGAAATTTGGAGGATGGCAATTGAAGATATTTCATAAATCCTGATATCTGTGGTGATTGACACTACAGATATTAGGATTTAATTTCTGGTTAAACAATTGATATAAATCTTAAGAAAGTCTTAAGATTTATATCAATTGTTTTGTAAGAATTGCTTGCTAAGATAATAAATGAGGCAGGTGATTTATATTGTGTGAGCATATTTGTATTGGAGGCGGAAGCTATGGATAAATTGAATGTACTTATTTGTGATGATGATAAGGCAATCGTTGATGCCTTGGAAATCTATCTAAGGCATGAAAATTATGGAGTGATAAAGGCTTATGATGGAGTACAAGCACTTAAGGCCTTAGAGGAGTACAATATCCATTTGATTCTTATGGATGTGATGATGCCCAAAATGGATGGTTTGTCAGCTACTATAAAAATAAGAGAAGAAAAGAATCTCCC
>JARBUB010000190.1 GCA_029239905.1 Clostridia bacterium | reverse complement strand
TATATACTAACGTCCATGTTACGGTGTTAAGCAGTGTAACACCATCTATATCGTAATACCTCTCAGCTATTGTTTGATAATAACCGTTTGCGTCAGCATTGCTAGCATCTACCTGGAGATAGAGTGTAGCATCTTCCCTTTTGTATTGTGTTTGTATAGGCTTCCCGTTTGTATCTGTAGCAGTAACAGTCATGTTGTAATTGGTGTATGTTTTAGCTTTTACTGTCGCAAATTCAGCCAAATGTGCATCAACTGACGCTTGTGTTGCCGCATTATCTGCTTTTGTTCCCTGTTCTGCTGTAGCATAGGCTGTACTATTTGTATAAGCAGCTGTTCCCAACCCCAATATAGTCTTAACCTCTGCTAGCGTCTTCTTCACAAAGGCACCCGCACCGGAAGCAACTAGAAAATCATTTGCTGCTGTGGCCAATGACTTCTTAATGTACCCTGTATGGGGGTCATCAGCAGCTGCATGGGCATCTACTTTTGCCTGTGCTCCTGCTGGTGTTTCTTTTGCCGCTACTTCGACATCAATCTTATCCATGTTCCCATTGACGATGTTTATATCATAGAACTCATCTACTGTAGGTTTAACAAGCTGTAAATTAGTCGTTTGTGTTGACATTAATTAATCACCTCATTCCTTAATTGATAGTGTGTTGAATTTGATAGTTGAGTATTGGTATATTTAGACAACGTTGAGTGCTGATTGTACATTAAGCTTAAGTCAATGACGATATTTGCAGGCACTGTCCTGTTCAGTAAGCTCTCAACCTCATCAAATTTACCTCTAACACTCAATTCGACTCTTACAATCAGCTTATACTCATTATTCAGAAGCACTAAGGAGTAGCCGTTATCACCGCATAGGGTTTCCAGCTGCATTTTGAGCTTCTCATAAGTATAAGGCAATTGTTCATTCAGTCTTGAAATAATTCTGAACTTGCGGACATCCAAGGTTTCCGTTCCCTTCGGAAGAATTTTAAGAATGCTTTCCCATCTTTTCACACCGTTTTCTGTAGCATAATCAACAAACTGGTCATTGAGTGTGTCTTCTATTGCATCCCATAAAAAAAGAAGCTCTGGATTTTCCGCAGTATTGATTGCTTTAAATTCCCGAATCTCCTTTAAGATATCCGGTAAATAATCAATTAGGTTTACCTCTTTAGCCATTGATTACACCCCTTATCGGTATCATATCTGCACCGACAACCAAATTCTCCTGAAGTCCATTAATGGATGTATTGGCAATATCGATAATGCCAGGGACATCCAAAAGCTGATTTTCAATCTGAGATATTCTCACAATTATGTTATTTGTATCAGCCCAGCCTTTCTTCAGCTCCAATAGATATTCATCAATCTTGCTTTCAACATAGGGTCTAACATCCTCCCAAGTCCATCCATCCTGGCATGTGATGTTGGCTGCAATATTGACAACCTGGTCCGTTGCTCCGGCAACTGTTACTGTATGACCTATAGGAGCTATTCCTATGCCTTGACCTTGACTGGTAACCGGATCAATTTGAGCTTGCAGGGAATCTATCAGCTCTATACTTGGCTTACTATAATCACTGTTAATGACTACAAGCCTGACAGTGCCCCCGCCGTTCCAAACAGGGTATACCTTAATCCCTCCAACGCCTTGCAATTCATTAACCTTATTCTTGTAATCAGTTATATTACCGCCAAAGGCTTGTGAATCCAAGGAATTGAAATATCTTTTCCTAAATTCCTCTGTGTCTTCTTCATCTTCGCCGGACACAAGAACTTCGACCAGCTCAGCACTTGTTAAGCCATCAATGTAATCAATTGGTATCAGTGTTCCAAAATGTCTATTGCCTTCAGTTCCATCTTTTTCACATTGAAGCTTGAATTCATTTTCTATGAGCTTTTCAGTGACAACATAATTCAAATCCTCAAGAGAATATCTTGAGCCAATAGGCACATCCATATTAAATACACCCTTCAGAACTGCTTTGGTCGCAGCATTTGGCACAATACCACGTTCCGCCGCTCTCCTGATAAGGTATGTTCTTGATGCTGTATCCGCAAAGGTTTCGTCTAATATAGTGTCCAGCTCTATATACATCAACTGCAGTTCTACTGCCGCAGGCGCTAAGGCATCATAAATAATTGAGCCTTCCCTTTTGTCTATTGTATTCGGAACCCTATCCAGCATCCTGTCTAGTATCATTTCATAGGTAATATTCTCAAACATCAAATTTTCACCATCCTTTCCGCTTGAATATCGCCAACCGTTGTGTGTACAGTAAAGGTTACGATAACTTCATTTCTATTGGCTGAAAATAAAAAAGCATCAACACTTTCAATTCTTTCATCCTGTGTCAATGCTTCTGTGATTCGTCTTTTTAGCTCAGCATAAACATATTCTTTTGGTTCACCCATCAAATCAATCAACTCAATACCATAGTTCCAGGAATAAACTTCATAGTTGAACCTTTCCGTATTCAATATCTTATAAACTGCTTGTTTCATGGCATCCAGCGAATCAATATAACCTATGACTGTACCTTTCTCTGAATCCAGCTTATATGTTTTTGTTGGCTGTTCAATTATTTTAATATCTTCCTGTAAATCAGAATTTATATTTGGTATCATGCTTTCACCAACCTATTCAAAATAACGTATTTTTGCCCCCCTTGAACCTGTAGAAGAAGAACCTGCTCACCTTTTTCCAAGGAATTATATAAGGTGTAGTTTTGCGTAGCACCGCCAAGAAGCATAAGGTCAGTACTATAATCCCTTACATTATCAGTTAGCAGCAAGTGGTCTGAATCCAAAGTAAGTCTCTGTTCTATACTTACTTTCAGAGGGTGTGTGCCTACAACTGTTCCGTATAGTATTGAAGTTGGATTTGAAGCTTTAACAGCATCAATTGCTGCTTTTTTTATCAGCTCAATGATACTAGACAACAAATTCACCACCTCTCAAGGTTAGCTCCATCATGTGCTCATTATTCTTAAAGGTATGCTTAACTCGCTCTACCAGCATGTAGCTGAGTATGTCCACACCTTCTAAGTCCTTTAGGTATATTATTAACCCTGAGCCGCCTCTGACTCTTAAATCTCCTATGGCATTAGATATACTCAGATTCTTTGTCTTTTTGTTGTACAGCTTTAGTAGTGCATCCGCTTTTGCTCTCCCATTGGTCTTTTCATCAATTGTATCGAAATACTGCAACACTCCCCAGGTATTCATATTGTTCGAATCTTGTGTAATGTATATATCTTCTTTTCCGGTATTCTCATTGGGGTAAGACAGCTTAATTTTGTTGTAGGTTGAGCCCTCAATCGATGATTGATAGCTAAAGTTTTCTGCGGTCTTAGCCCCGACAACTAAATCCAACCTCATAGATTCGATACTTTTCAAGGTGAGCTTTCCAAAATCATCATACAACACGTACATTCTTTTTTTATTCTGCAAGGTAAGGTCAAGAGCAGTCTGAATCATATCGAATAAAGTTTGGTTTTTCTCGATTCTTGATGCAATGATATACTCACTGTCCTCTATGGTTCCAACCTGTAAATTGAAATCCGCAGCGAGCTTCTTTATCAAATCACTTGCAGTTTTATTCTCGTAGCTAACGGTATCCTTATTCTTTAAATATCTTAGCTGATCATAGGCTGTAACTGTGATAATCCTGTTGTTATCAAACTTCTTCGAAAAGACAAATCCGTAGAAAACATCGGTGTTATTAATCCTTAGCCTGACTGCATTACCTGCTTCAAAGCGGATATCTTTATCGTATACGACATTGAAAGTAAGCTTCCCCGGCGAGCCTTTCCTTTCGGTTTCCCATGTAATCCCCTCTTCAACTGCAGGAAAGTAAAGTGTATCACCGTTTTGTATAAATAATTCAAGATTATCCAAGCTTTATCACCTGCCCCGGATAAATCAGGTTTGGGTTTTTTATACCATTAGCTTTTGCGACTTCTGCATATTTCGAGCCATCCCCAAGATTTTTTTTGCAAATTCCCCAGAGGGTATCACCGCTTTTTACTACATAGGTTTTAGCGGGCTCTGGAGCAGGTCTTTGAGCTTGTATCGCAGCCTTACTTACCACATATTTTCTCGTTCCATAGTCCCGATATTGCTTTAGCCTGATGCTTACATTGAGGTCCAGTCCATTGTCCGCGCTCTCATCAACGGTATAGTCTTCAAGTGCTACATTCATTTCTGTGTCAAAAATAAACTGTCCGCTGGGTGAAAGCCTTGACACCTTGAACATAAAGGGTGTCTTGCTAAGCTTTAATCTCTCTAACTCTTCTAAATAATAGCTTGCTTCTTTAAAACCATCCTTATATACTGCGAAGGGATACTGTTGTTGTGGAATCATTACCTCAAAGGATATTTCACTTAGTCCCGGTGACTTCAGAATATTGACTTCACCCATATCTATCAAAGTAATTGTCTTGTTACCGTTTGATACCTTCAATTGCAGCTTAGAAGGTGCTACCGGTAGCTGCATTTTATCCATATAAAAGCTATACATTAAATATGCACTCCTTCCGCTACAGTCTCCATTTCCTGATTCAACTTCTCGCCCAAATATGTTACAACACCGTCCAGATCCATTTCATTATTCACTGCCATATGATTTGCCATATCAACCTTTATCTCAGCAGTTGTGAACCTGTTTACTACTTCCTGCTCCGCAATATCTCGCATATATTCCAGGTTTTCACTGCTCATATCCAGGGAATTAGCCGTCCTTGCTGTATTGGCCGCGGTATTTGCCGTATTGTCTTTAATACTTTGATCTGTAAAATCATTTATGTCCAGATTCATAACTTTTTTGAGGTCAAATTTTTCCGAAACGCCTTTTCCCCAGTCATATCCTGCCTTAGCCGAATCTTCTACAGACAACATCTCCATTTTCTTAATAACCTTATAATTTTCAGGCTTTTCAGCTAACCAGTCTTGCATTTGATTATTCAAATTTGTTACTGAGCCTGAAAGATTAGAGCCAAATGCAGTATCAATTGCAGATGCAATGCTTTTTACTAAACCTAATATGTTACTTGCCAAATTTACAAATAGTCTTTTAACGCTATATACCGGATCATTAAACGCATTTGCAAAGAATTCAATAAATGCAGTCCAATTGTTCCAAATAGTTGCTACTACGTTATAAATCATCGCACCAAGACCCATAAACGCTCCTGCAATAATTCCAGTTGCTGAAATACTTGTACCTGCAAATTTATTTATAGCACCTACTACTGCATAGATTATTGCTATAAGCGCAATGATTGCTATTATTATCCAAGCGATAGGGGACATTTGCATTGCTGTATTCAAACCCAACTGTGCTGCTGCAGCCTTAATTAGCCCGTCTTTATGAACGTTGTTTAGAAAATTTGAGATTCCCATCACAGCATTATAAGCTATCAATGAAAATACTATTCCCCATACAAGTGGTGAAATCCAACCCCAGTTATCTACAATATACGTACCTAAGGATAATGCAATTGCTGCAATCTTTTCTATAAAACCAGCCATTACACTTAATGCATTTGATATAGCATTAACCGCTTGTGTTCCACTATCCGTGCTTAGCCATTCTGACATCATCGCTTTAAGGTTTTCCTGCATAGCAGCATACTGGTCTGTTGATTTTATCCAATTAACAATTGCATCTTTACCATTCTGAAAAATTTCACTGCCGCTTATTTTGCTGAATATGCTGGAAGCTTTACTACCTTTACTAGC
>JARBUB010000189.1 GCA_029239905.1 Clostridia bacterium | reverse complement strand
GCGATATGTGTCATTGGACAAATAATGATGGATGTTTTTATGCTTACACCGGCACATACTATGAGTACACTGGTAGTAGCAGGGGCTGTTTTAGGAGGACTAGGATTATATGAACCCTTGGCTGAGTTTGCCGGCGCGGGTGCTACGGTACCCATCAGCAGCTTTGGCAACTCATTGGTCAAGGGTGCATTATCAGAAGCCGAAAGAAGTGGAATTATAGGGGTCTTAACAGGAATATTTGAAGTAACCAGTTCAGGCGTATCTTCTGCAATTATATTCGGTTTTTTGGCATCCTTAATATTCAAGCCTAAAGGGTGATATGATAATAATTTTGGAAGGAGGTGAAAATCAATGACTGTAATGACTCAAATGCAACAAACTATAGCAGGTATTGAAAGTGCTGCTGCAAGCATGAAAACTTTCTCTTTAGAAACACAGGATCAACAGGCGAAGCAGGAATTTCAACAATTAGCACAAACCTTTGAAAACGCATTGCAAACATTAAAGAATAGACAAAACTATATTATGCAGCAGGAACCGCAATATAGAAATCAATAAATTTCTAGTTAATATCCACCTGGTGTATATTCCAAAAAACCTAAATGTATGACTTAGAAAACTCCAACTGATGATAAGATTGAATTATTTGACCATGAGTTGGAGATTTTTCATTTTCAGTTACATTTCACATGCTTTAGAATCTACAGTTATCGTTCATCTCTTAAGGCTTTAATAAAGGAAAAACTCATCATTACCAGAATAACCGCAAAGGGTAATGCTGTGATGATTGCCATGGTCTGTAGTCCTTCCAGACCTCCACTTACAAGTAGTATGATGGCGATAGAGGATTGTAAAACTCCCCACACAAGCTTTACTTTGTTCTTAGGATTAAGCTCTCCTTTAGAAGACAGCATTCCTAATACAAAGGTTGCAGAATCCGCTGAGGTTATAAAGAAAGTTATAATAAGCAAGGTAGCTAGGAATGAAATAACAATGCCAAACGGAAGATGTCTCAGTGTAGTAAACAAAGCAGATGTTACATCTAGTTCTACAGCCTTTGCAATTCCTAAATTCTTAAACATGTCAAAGTTAAGTGCAGTTCCACCAAAAACAGCAAACCAAACAAAACTAAATATGCTTGGGACTATTAAAACACCAAGCACAAACTCCTTTATCGTTCTTCCCTTAGATACTCTTGCAATAAACATTCCAACAAAAGGAGCCCAGGCAATCCACCATGCCCAATAAAACAAAGTCCATTTCCCTATCCATGTGCCTTGCGTAAAAGGTGTCAGTCTTAAACTCATTTGAATGATATTTTGAAGATAGTCTCCTAATGTTGCAATTAGAGTATCGAAGATAAAAGAAGTAGGACCTAAGAATAGAACAAAAACCAGTAGTCCAGCTGCTACCCCTACATTTAGATTACTCAAGATTTTGATTCCTTTGTCAAGACCTGTTGTTGCTGAAATCATATATAAAACTGTAACAATAGCAATAATAATGATTTGGACTGCAATTTTATTTGGTATTCCAAACACTTCATATAGTCCTCCATTGATTTGAAGAGCTCCAAGTCCTAAGGAGGTAGCAACGCCGAATGCCGTTGCGATAATTGCCAAAATGTCAATAAACTTTCCCATTGGACCTTTCGTTTTTTCTTTAAGCAAAGGATAAAAGGTGGAGCTTATCAAGCTATTATAGCCTTTACGATAGTTAAAATAGGCTAAGCACAATCCTATGATTGTGTATATAGCCCAAGGGTGAAGTCCCCAATGAAAAAAGGAGTATCTCAAAGCTATTCGTGCTGCTTCTGGAGTCCCTCCCTGCAAACCCATCGGGGGATTGATATAGTGTTGCACTGGCTCTGCCACTCCCCAAAAAACGAGTCCTATTCCCATACCTGCACTAAAAAGCATAGCAAACCATGAAATATTCGTGTACTCAGGTCGGTCTTCATCTTTTCCTAATCTTATATTGCCATACTTACTAAAAGCCAAATATAAAGAAAAACACAAAATAGAAAAAGCAGTTAAAAGATAGAACCAACCGAACTTTTCTATAGTAATATTTAATATATCGGAAGCTGTTGCTGATAAGTTAGCTGGAAGAAAAATGCCCCATAATACAAATAATGCAATAATAGTTAAGGATATGTAGAAAACCATAGTATCTCCTCCTGTTAATCTCGACTTTTCTTGTATAATAGTTTATTTGAACATGCTAATATGACTGTTTTACTATAATTAGCATCATCTATATAATGAAATTTATTCAGAAGAAATAATGAATTGCAATAAAGTCTTAAGTCA
This sequence comes from Clostridia bacterium, assembly GCA_029239905.1. GTDB lineage: Bacteria > Bacillota > Clostridia > Lutisporales > Lutisporaceae > GWB2-37-7. The sequence goes on along the minus strand of JARBUB010000189.1, from coordinate 3,431 downwards.
AAATGGCTTAAAGGAAACTCAAGCAACATAACTATAAATCCTCATGCACAAACTGTAAAGAAGGTTTGAAAACTAAAGGATGTCTCATATCAGAACCGAGACATCCTTTAATGATTTATCTTTCTAACTTTCCGCTATATCTTCCAGTTCCTCCGGTTACATTGATGATATGATATCCTTTTTCCTTTAATATCCCGCAAGCTCTTGCGCTTCTGCCACCTGATTGACAAATAATATGATATTCCTTTTGCTTATCAAGATGTTTCTCTGTCTCTGATAAAATACTATTCATAGGTATATTTTTAGCTGTTGGTATATGACCACTTCGATATTCATTAGGTTCTCTAATATCAATCAAGTCAATTTTCCCCAGCAATTGATCAATATCCTTTACATCTACAGATTTTGTTGAACTCTTTGAAAAAAGTCGAAACATATAAAGCCCTCCCTCATCCTTATTATGGATCTGATTTTTGTTTAACTTCGTTAATATTATTCCTTCTACAAAACTTGCCACTCTTTGCAAATTATTTTAGAACTACCATAACTTCATCTTTAGTTATCTTTACCTCCTTAAATCTATTTAAAAAATACAATCATAAAATCAGCGCATTTCTACTTCAATATTTTCTATCACTGCATCGGTATTTTGTTCTATATATTCAATCACATTCTGAATACAAATGTTGGCATGCTTAGAGCTATTGCTTACACAAGCAATTCCAATTACAATAGATTGATGCATATCAAGATTTTCGATTTCAGCAATGGATACATTGAATTTATGCTTTACTTTATTAATAAGACTTTTTACGATGCTTCGCTTTTCTTTTAATGAATGTACCCAACTTGCATATAAATAGACTTTCCCTGTACCAATGATCAATTCTGCACCTTCTTCAACTATTTACGTTTATACATTTCACCTATTGCTTACTATTATAACCCAATATATTGTAATTCTAACTCTTTGCTCCAAATCCTTTTTTCAGAAAAATTGGATATTTATACATTCAATTAAATTTCCATAATACTTGCAACCCGAGTCGCACTCTAGGTTTGTCCATGAATTTGCAGTACTTTTTATATTTTCAATCAATTTTAAAAATTTAAACTTATGTAAACCATCTTGAGAATGTTCCGACTTCTCTGTATAATTATTTATTGTCGCATAAAGTACAAATATTTTTTTTATTACACGAAAATTTTTTGAGCTTGTCATTTTAAGGAGGAAATTCGCAATGAACAAAAAAACATTCACAGATGTAATCGTCGTAGGTTTTGCACTTTTTGCCATGTTCTTTGGTGCAGGAAACCTAATCTTCCCACCTTCACTAGGTTTGATGGCTGGAGATAAATGGTTAACCGCACTGATTGGCTTTCTATTAACCGGTGTCGGAATGCCCTTATTAGGAATTCTTGCCGTTTCAAAAAGCGGTGGTACTATGGAAAAATTCGCAGGGAAGGTGAGTCCCACGTTTGCTAAGATTCTTGGAACTGTGATCATGCTTGCAATCGGGCCGTTATTGGCAATCCCAAGAACAGGTGCTACTACATTTGAAATGGGTATTCTGCCTATTTTCCCGAATGCCAGCCCAATTTTAGTTTCAGCCATCTTCTTTGCTATTACATTATTCTTTGTTATTAGTCCGTCTAAGGTTATTGATAGCATCGGCAAGGTATTGACGCCTGTATTATTAATAACCATAGGTTTTATTATTTTTAAGGGAGTCACTACACCAGTGGGAGAACTTGCAGTAACTGACTTGGAAAATCCTTTTTCCAGGGGTTTTACAGAAGGATATCAAACCATGGATGCTCTTGGTTCAATTGTGTTAACAAGTATTGTAATTGCAGGACTCATTGCCAAAGGCTATACAGAGCAAAAGCAACAAATGAAATTAACTGTACTATCAGGTATCATTGCCGCAACAGGTCTGCTTCTTGTTTATGGTGGCTTGGCTTATCTAGGTGCTACAGCTGTAAATATATTCCCAGCTGATATGGGTAAAACAGATTTAATTATCAATATTACCGCGCTATTATTAGGCGACTTTGGTAAAATTGCTTTAGGACTCGTTGTTGGGCTTGCTTGTTTAACCACAGCCATTGGCCTTACCGCTACAGCTGGCGAATTCTTTAATAAGCTTACCAACAATAGAGTAAGCTATCGTACAATCGTTATCCTTATTACAGTGTTCAGTGCTATTGTTTCAAACGCAGGCGTAGAAACCATCGTTAGTTTTGCAGTACCGCTGCTAGTAACTGTATATCCGGTAGCAATCGCATTAATTGTTCTCTCTATATTTGACGGCTTTATTAAAAGCAGAGGTGTTTACATCGGCGCAGTATTCGGGGCATTGCTCGTGAGTTTATTTGATGCATTGGCTGCCATTGGTGTTAATATCTCATCTGTGCAAGGAATTATTGGAATGCTTCCTTTCTCAACCCAAGGTTTTGGCTGGATTGCACCTGCAGTAGTTTGTGCCTTGATTGGTGCATTACTGTTTAGAGATAAAGTAAGTATGCAAAGCTAATTTATTTACAAAAGTCTCAGAATTACTGAGGCTTTTTTGCAGAAAAAAGTTTATAATTCAGACCAATGACTTTTCGTGTTTCTAGACAATCATTTTTCATAAAAATATGAAAGAAGGTATACCATGAATTTAGATACTTCCCTAGCCCCTAAATTTGTTGTCTTTCATTATTTTATTAACTGGTTTATCCAGCAATTCGGAAGTATTCCCTATTTTATTGGTGTTGTGGGTGGTATAGGTGGTTTTTGTGCCTACGCCTTTAGTAAATGTATAAAAGAAGATAAATGGGATCAAGCCATCATGATTGTGATATTTGCATGTGTCCTCGTAGGAGGTCTTATCGGTTTAGGTATAGATATCAGCAATGGCTATGCCTTCGATCCACTGCTAAATGAATAAAATATGATTTATCCATGATAAAAGGCTGGAAGCTTATACTTCCAGCCCTTGTATTATTGCTTTTTAAACATGTCCGACTATTTTATTGCTTTTCCATACTCTATTACAATTTTACTTCATTACTTCTGTAACTGTTTTATTAAATTTGCCATTTCTATTGCAGTTGCCGCAGCCTCAAAGCCCTTATTGCCTGCCTTTGTTCCTGCTCTCTCAATTGCTTGCTCAATGGTATCCGTTGTCAGTACGCCGAATATTACAGGAACCTCTGAATCCAAGGAAACATTTGCAATACCCTTTGTAACCTCACTTGATACATAATCAAAATGTGGTGTTGATCCTCTTATCACAGCGCCAAGACATATTACGCCATCATACTTTTTAGAGTTCGCCATTTTTTTTGCTATTAAAGGGATTTCAAAAGCGCCGGGCACCCAAGCCAACTCAATATCACTTTCTTCGACACCATGTCTGTTCAATGCATCCAATGCACCTGAC
>JARBUB010000188.1 GCA_029239905.1 Clostridia bacterium | reverse complement strand
TGTGGGTGGTGTTCATGACTGGGGTTCACTCTTTGCATCTATCAGACATGATGGAAAATCCATCGGAGAAGTAATCAGAGTAAACATAGGCGAGAAAGGCAAGATGTTCTTCAATATCTTTGCATATCTGACATTGATATTGGTTGTTGCAGCATTTACCGATATCTGCGCCAGTACCTTTGCTTTTGATCCGGCAAAGCCTGAACTGCTATCCGGTGCAAGAGCAGGCACAGCTTCTGTTCTGTTCATTTTCCTGGCAATGGCCTTTGGCTTCTTTGTCTATAGAAAGGGAACAAATCTCGGCGTATCTTCTGTAATAGGAGTAGCGCTACTATTCTTCTGTATATGGATAGGCTACCAATTCCCGGTACTTAAGCTTTCAAAACTTGCATGGGATGTTATACTTATTGTGTATATCTTTGCAGCATCCACAATGCCTGTATGGTTCCTATTGCAGCCGAGAGACTATCTGTGCTCCTTCCTGTTATATGCAATGCTTGCAGGCGCTGTAATAGGTGTTTTAATTGTAAGACCTACAATGGCTATACCTGCATCTGTGGGCTTCACAGTTGGTGAAGGCGTAAAAGCTCAATATCTCTTCCCAATGCTGTTTGTTACTGTAGCCTGCGGTGCAATATCCGGTTTTCACTCCTTGGTTGGTTCCGGAACAAGCTCAAAGCAGCTGAACACTGAAAAAGACACTAAACTGGTAGGCTATGGTGCAATGTTAATTGAAGGTGTTTTAGCTATCATAGCACTTATTACTGTCGGTTATGTAGTAGGAGCAAAGGGAACTCCAGCTCAAATATTTGCTGGCGGCGTTGCAGAGTTCATGAGCAATTTTGGAATTCCTGTTTCTATCGGAACAGTATTTGTAATACTTGCTTTCTCCGCATTTGCGCTTACAAGTCTTGACACAGCAACAAGATTGGGCCGCTATATGTTCCAGGAAATGGCTACTAGAGCTGATGGAAAGAAGACTATATTCAATAATATGTATGTATCAACAGCTATCACCGTAGGCTTATCAGCGCTTCTGCTTTCATATGGATATCAGAAGATATGGCCAATATTTGGTTCCGCAAACCAACTGCTTGCCGGTCTTTCGCTGCTAGCGGTTTCAGCGTGGTTGGCTAAGTCCGGTAAAAAGAACCTAATGACTGTAATTCCTATGGTATTCATGTTTGGAGTTACACTTACAGCACTTGTACTAGTATGCAGAAATAACTTCGCAGGCGGCAATATTATTATTGGATCCATAGCTGCAATTCTCTTTGTCCTTGCAATAGTACTTATCGTAACAACAATAAACACATTCTTTGGTAATAAATCAAAGAATAAGAATATAAGTGCTTAAGCAAGTATAATTTAATATGAACCAGCCTAAGAATAAACAAATATATTCTATATAAAGAATAATTTAAAAATCTATGTAACATGAAGAAGATGATTTCTGTATTGAACAGGAATCATCTTTTTTTTTCCTTCTTTCAGCCATATTGATTTTTTTAGCAATTCTTTCTCAGAATTTAGCAGATTAAATTGCCTTCGAGTCCTGCATTTTATTTTAGTTGTCCAAAAGCTGAAATAATTAGTCCCCAAAACATAGCTGCTTAATATAATATAGCAGGACAAGTTATAAGCTTTAATTGCATTTCAATAACATTATTTAATCATGATGGAATATGAGGTAGAGATAATGCGAATGAAACCTTATGGAGGAAATACTAGATTGATTTTATTAGTAAAGGAGTGGTTATTTTGTCACCTATTAATCAAGAGCCAATAAATGAAGTGTTAGCACATTACAATTTCGAGGTATTAGATGTAATTAATGAAAACTATAAGGAGAAAAAAGGAGTGTGGTGGATTAAAACCCCAGTAGGGGATAAAATTCTGAAAAAGGTTTCATGCTCCGAACAAACACTTAAATTCCTCCTATCTGCAGTTAATCATCTCACAAAAAACGGAATCCTGATCCCAACAGTGAATAGGACCAATGCCGGTTCGGATTATGTTATTATCAATGATGTCTGTTTTACGCTCACTGATGCAATTCATGGCAACAACCCAAGCTATGATTCTCCTAAAGAGTTAGAAATAGTGGTAAAAGAGCTGGCAAAATTTCATAAAGCATCAGCAGGATTCAGTATACTCGACGATTTAAAACCTAAAGAACACCTTGGTACATGGATAGAAGGTTATACAAAGCTGTTGGAAGAAATGAATGAGATTTATAAAGAAGAAGTTCAATCCGGAGGAAATACCCCTATTGGCGAGATGGTTATTGCAGAATTCCCTTATTTCTTTGATAGAGCACAACAAGTAATTGATTTTCTTAAGGGTCAAGAATATAAAAACTGGATTGATAAAATGAGTGAAATAGGTTGCTTATGTCACCAAGACTTTGCAGCTGGCAATTTAATTCTAACTTCATGGGAACTCTATGTTATTGATACAGATTCAATCACATATGAACTTCCTGCAAGAGATATTAGAAAGCTTATCAATAAAATTATGAAGAAGGCAGAAAAGCCAAGTGCTGAATTGTTAAAAACCATCATTGAACATTATCAATCAGTCAACCCGCTAACCTTTGCTGAGTGGGAGGTCGTAAAACACGACTTAATGTTTCCGCATCTGTTTTTAGGTGCAATGAGCAAATATTATGATCAAAAAGAACCAACATGGACAACAGAGAAATATATGTTAAAGATAAGAGAAATGGCAGAGGTAGAAAAGGCTATGGCGGCTATTTATGATAATTTTAGTTCAATAATCTCAAATATGTTTGAGTAAAACCTATTAAGAAAGGAGCTAACTATATGAGTGAAGCAACAAATGAATCAAAAAAGGATTTAGAGGATTTAGCAGTTAGGGTATTACAAGAATATGATATTACGCCTCAAGATATTTTTATTGTTCAAAGCGGTGGCATAAAGGCCGTATGGAAAATAAACACTTCTGACCATACACTATGCTTAAAAAGATTAAGACAAACCTATGATAAGGTATTATTCTCTGCCCATGCACAAATTTATATTAAGAACTCCGGTGGAAATGTTCCGGGAATTTTGCTAAATAAAAATGGACAACCCATTGTGCAATACAATGATCAGTTATTTATTGTCTATGAATGGTTAGAGGGAGCAGATCTTGATTTTGAAAATAACTCTGATCTTGAGGCGGCTCTTGGAGGACTTGCAGCCTTTCACAAGGCATCAAAAGGATATCAGTATCCTGCAGATGCCAGAGAGTCATCAAAATTCGGAAAATGGCCTGAACAATATACTTCCATGAAGAATCGATTTGAGAAATGGAAGGAGTATGCATTAGAAAACAATTCTGATGGATCTCATGATTTGTATTTAAAATATGTTGACTCAATGATAGCGTTAGCTGATTTAGCAATAGAACTTATTGATAAATCAGAGTATAAAAACCTTTCGATACCAGAATCAGATTTAAAAGTGCTATGTCATCAAGACTTTGGAAAAGGAAATGCCATTTCTACACCAGAAGGGGTCATTGTACTTGATCTAGACTCAGTGACCTATGATTTCTCAGTCAGAGATTTAAGGAAAATAATAGGTAAATTGGCAACAGATAATGATATGTTGGATATGAACAAAATGAATGACATTATAAGCTGGTATTCAAGGGCAAATCCGATAGCAGATGATGAAAAGAAAATATTATATATTGATTTATTATTCCCACATTGGTTTCATGGGCTTCTTAAAAATCAATATTTAAATAATAAGCAGATAAAGCCATCAGACATTGAAGAAGTTGTAATATTTGAAAAGGCAAAAATTCCTATACTAACAAAATTAATTGAATAGAGGTGTCAATCTTGAAAATTGCATTTATCTGTACAGAGAAGCTTCCTGTTCCAGCCGTTTCGGGCGGCGCGATTCAACAATATATAGATGGAATTTTGCCTTATCTGTCAAAGCATCATAAAATAACAGTTTTTAGTAAAGATCATCCAAGCTTGCCTAATGAAGAGGAAAAAAATAGTGTGCATTATATAAGGGTATCCGGCAATAGCGCGGAAGAATACATCAATAATGTAATGGCTCAATTAACCGATAATTATAAGCTTGTTCATATATTTAATAGACCTCTTTGGGTACCACTTTTGAGACAAAGCTTGGAAAAAGCTAAGATTAGTCTTAGTCTTCATAACGAAATGTTTATTCCTGAGAAGATACCTTATGAAACAGCAATTGAATGTATAGAAAATGTAGAATTTATTACTACGGTAAGTCAATTTATTGCCGATGGCATTAGAAAGCTCTATCCGATTGCAGACAAAAAATTAAATGTTGTATATTCCGGAGTCGATGTAGATAAGTATCAGTCTAGTTGGTCCAAGCAAGGTATTGAAAATAGAAATCGATTAAAATCAAAGCTGGAAATAGAAAAGGATAAAATCATTCTTTATGTAAGCAGACTTAGCCCTAAGAAGGGGTCTGATATTGTACTCAAGGCAATGGAAATCGTAATGGAAATCAGAAATGACGTCGCATTGGTTATTGTAGGCAGCAAATGGTATGGCGGTAATGAAGTAGATCAATATACACAGTCCCTTAATATGCTTGCTGAAACATTAAAAGGACCTGTTGTGTTTACCGGATTTGTTCCACCATCAGAAATAGCAGACTATTTCAATTTAGGAGATGTCTTTATATGTGCATCCCAATGGGAGGAACCCCTGGCAAGGGTTCACTATGAAGCAATGGCAGCAGGCTTGCCTATAATAACAACAAACAGAGGCGGAAATGCAGAGGTAGTAAAGCAGGAATATGGAAACGGCATTGCACTGGATGATTACAGTAATCCCAATGCCTTTGCAGATAAAATAAATTATTTTTTAGATAATCCGACAGAAGCAGTAGCGCTAGGGAAAGCAGGACGCAAGCTCGCGGTTAAAAAGTATGGATGGGATAGAGTGGCTAATAATTTACTAAAACTATTTGATCGTATTCAAAAAAAATAAAAACGTGTAGTAATAGACGAAGGATAACATGAAGTAACAATAATAGTGATTAAATTGTTACTTCATGTTATAAAAACTTTTTATAACATTATAAAAGGGGGAGCACTATGAACATTGCAGTAATTGGTACAGGCTATGTGGGTCTAGTTACGGGAGGCTGTCTGGCAAAACTGGGAATGAACGTTGTATGTATGGATATTGATGAAGATAAAATAAAAAAATTGAGAAATGGAATAGTCCCAATATATGAACCCGGGCTTGAGGAAATCATAAGAGAAAACTACACCTCAAAAAGATTAAGCTTCACCACAAGTATAAAGGAAGCTGTAGAACATGCTAAAGTTATTTTTATAGCCGTTGGCACACCGCCACAAGAGGATGACTCAGCGGATCTTAAATATGTGTATCAGGCGGCGCGAGATATTGCCAATCACATGGAGGATTACAAAGTTATAGTAAACAAAAGCACAGTTCCTGTAGGAACAGGGCATTGTGTAAAAAAGGAAATAGAAAATATCTTACAGAAGAGAAGCAAAGCATGTGACTTCGATGTAGTATCCAATCCAGAGTTTCTGCGCGAAGGAACGGCGGTTGAGGACTTTATGAAGCCTGACAGAATAGTAATAGGTGCTGAAAGTGAAACTGCATTGAATCTTATGAAAAGGATATATGATATGCAGATTCAATTGGAAATACCAATTGTAGTGACTAACTTAGAAACAGCGGAAATGATAAAATACGCTTCCAATGCTTTTTTAGCA
>JARBUB010000187.1 GCA_029239905.1 Clostridia bacterium | reverse complement strand
CTGCCTTTGATTTATTCCCCATAGTAATAATATTTATAAACCCTCCGCTAAAGGCACCCATAAAGGCAACCAGAATGATTCCCAGAATAGCCATTGCCAAAATAATTTCTATTAAAGTAAAGCCTTTATTTTGTTTTAGATTCTTCATTTCCTACACCCGATTTTCCTTTACCAATTTATTTTTCATCCCAAATAAAAGGTTCAGTGCTCATGTTTACTTTAGTTATCACTTCAATTAGAGATACAATAGGATCATCCTTTCTAATAGGAATAAGTCCAGATAGATCTCCATTTAGGTTTATGTCATGCGGGTAGTAAAAATATCCTGTAGCATAGATAGCCGGATCTGTAGTTGGCAAACGATTTGCAGCCCCTGCTGCGTGACCGTCAGTACTTGCCCGAACAACCTTATCACCAAAGTAAGCTATTCCATATCTTGTATATGGTGCAGCTACAAATGGATAAAGTGCATAATCCGCATAAGTACCGCCAATAAAGTATTCATAATAATCCAGATTTTCAAATCCGACACCACCGGGGTCTCCATTATTGACTATCTCAGTACGAACAGCGCTATTTGTTACATACAGAACACTAGGAGGCGTATTGTTAATTTTGTTCCGGGCAACCTCCTCTGAAAGTGAAAGCTTGGTAACAAGCGTACTATTCATTCTAACAATGCCATTAAAAATAAGAATTTCTGCATCAAAGGTCGTATCTTGTACAGTTCCTGAATATCCAAGACAGACGCCATTGCTATTTTCCAAAAATTGCAGAACAGATGCCTGGAATATAGACGTTCCTGGAGCATTACTCGGAAAGTGTGTTGCACTGTTATTTTTCCCTTCAAAGAATACACCTTCACCTAAATATGTATGCCCCCCTGCAGCAGGGTCATTACCTGCAACCAAGTTATGTGAATTGTGTGATACATACCATTCTTGTGCTTTGCCGCCGCTTAACAATGAGGTCAGCATCTTTACTCGCAATGTAACTAGATCTGTTACTACATTCGTTCCTAAAATTTTTCCTTCCGAGGTGATCTTGATTTCTCTAGGACCAATCAATTCATAAGCTATGGTGAATTCTTCGTTTGTACTGAGTTGTACCGGAGAAACGGTCGCTGCCCAAACATTTAATTCATCCACTAAATCAGTAATATCATTGTCATAGGGTACTTTACTTCGAAGCATCTCAAGTCCTGCAGTTACACCGGACCGTCCTAGATAGTGAGCCCTCGTATTCTGTTCTCCTCTTACTGAATGCCTTGTATCTGCCACGCTCACATTCAAAAGAGCAATGGAAAGTATGGATAGAACCACAAGTGTCACTAATACAAGTACAAGAGCTGCCCCCTTTTGATTTGACAGATAGCTTTTCAGCATAATAAACTCCCTCTCTTATTTGGCTTATATAGGAAAACGAGTTTCCAGCATAATAAATCTAATAAAATATAACTTATTGTTATATCACTAAACTCTTGTTATAAATCTTGAACACTTTTTATCATCAGTTATGTAAACAATAATTAGCAAATCGTTCCTCATTATCTAACTTATATTTTAGCTATTAAACCCTTTAATGTCAATAATTTCAATATTCTACATATATTTGGAATTATCATTGCCGTTCGACATTATTTGAGTTTTTATTTCGATTATTGCATTATGTAAAACGAAAAATTCAAAGAGCCAACCCCTAGGATTGACTCTCTGTTTATAAGTAATTATCAACCAAAATTACTAAGTTTATATACCAACCTATTACTACTCACTATTCCTACCCAGCTTTTTAATTAATTATTACATATCAAGCAATAAGCTTTTTTCAATTTCTATTCCGACAGTTACTAAAGTAAAGGTGTTGGTGCTTATATTATATAAATACAAGACCTTGTTCCCATTGAAAATATTTGTTTTGTCTCTTTCAATTCCATATAGGAGATATTGATTTGGTTCTTTGGTTTCCAACACCATTTTTGTTTCAAAATCCGTTCTGATGACCTTCTCTTTGTTTTGTGTAATATTGTATAGATAAGTTTGAGCATCTACCTTGCCACCACAGAAAATCTGACCTCTCACCTTGTTCCAGTAATTCACTGTAAAGCCTCGGATCAGTTCATTGGCAACACCATATTGGCTATAATTCAAGCCTGTTTTCTTAGTCAGCTTGTTTGAGCCGGCAAATATATAAGTTCTGTCTATTACAGCTTCATGGGTTGTCGTATAATCAATGGCTACGTTGAATAGATTCAAGTAGCTATTTACTGCCGGATTTTCAAGATATAGTATTGAATTCCTGCTGGCACTTCCGGAGCCCCTATCAAAATCAGTTACCTTCAGGAACAATCCGATACCAATATTTGTGATAGCATCCAGTTTTCTAATATCCATGGCATAATTCCACGCATAACCATTATGTACATATAGTACGTCTTCAACAGGCGGATTAATAACATAGGATGGTCTATATACAATGCCACCCAGCTTGCCGCTGAGGAACAATATGCCGTTTTCAACTTTGGACATAGTAAATTTAATATTCTTATCTTTAAATTTAGGGTCGTTTACAACGATAAACTTCCCGCCTGGCGTGTATGTTAACGTATCATATCTATTAAATTTTCCTGCTTTCTCATAGCCACAGAGGTAAAGCCTCCCGTTGTATGATTCCATTAAATTAAAGTTATGATAGGTAAATTTCTCAAAAATAGGTACTAAATCATCTTCCTTCAATTCATAAAGCGCCTTCATATTAGAAGTATTAAGAAGCAACAGAAATATCCTGCCATTGCATATGCGAATATCATTGAATTCCAGACTGCTGACTTGCTTGGGCAGTATATTATAGGGTATATTAACCTTCAGCATGTTTGTACCATTATATACCAAGAAGCTGATATCCGTACCTTCCTGAGGCTTGGTCTTCATATACAGCCAATTATCACTGATAAAATATTCCGTCATGGTTTTCTTTTTATCAATTTCTTTTACATTAAAGTATTGGTCTACCTTAACGATGGAATAATTGCGATCACTGTCATATTTGTTAAGAATGATGCTGTCCTTGAAATTGACCTGCTGCGAGCTGTAGCAGTCATCTACAACGATGCTAAAGGTATACCCGTTGTATCTTATGAGCTTATACTTTTTATTTGTATTATCATAGCCATAGAAAACGCGGCTGCTACCAAACTCATAGGTGCTAACGATATCAAAATTGTTGAAATTGATGTCGATAAAGCTTCCATTCTCATATTTTACAAGCTTATTATAACGATTGACCTTGTCATAAACATAACCTATGATATTGCCCCCATAACTGTATAATTCATTGATCGTGATGTCTTTGAAGTTCTGACTCTGTATACCTATTGTATCTAGATAGTAAAAGTTATTTGCAGTTGCACTTTTGTTGTACAAAGCAATTCTTCCAGTATTATAGTTCTTGAATTTGATTATATGTAATGTTTTAGTGGCTGCATCCGTCTGAATGGTATAGCCCAGTGCCTTAAAAAGCTCCTCGGTAGGTACCATTAGCTTGCCTTTGATATCCTTTGAAGGCTTGGTGAATTTAAGGATTTCTCCATTAAGGGTGGTCAAGTTCCCAGCCTTTATTACAAAGCGCTGCTTGTCATTAAAGGCTGTTAAAATCTTTGTCTTTGTATCATAATTCGCAGTATAGCCCAGCCAGGGTACAATCTTATCGATCTGTGAAAAAGTGACATTTCCCTCTGCATAAGTTATTTCTCCGAACTGCTTTTTTAGTGTATACACGTAGAAGTCCCTAGAGCCAACAGTAACTGAAATATCTGCAAACTCATCATGGATTACCTTTTGAACTATTGTATCTGCCACTGGCATAGCAATAGTCAGCGTCTGCAGTAACAATGTTAGGCATATTATAGCTACAGCTATTTTTTTCATACTTATAAACCTCCTTATTCTACGATGACAATAATTTCCAGTATTGTTCGCAATATCCAAACCCTCCTTACTCTTATAAGCACACATTAATTTTTATACATTTTTAAAAATATGTAATTTGTGGTCCATTAGAAGCTTTAAATACATATAATATGTGTTTATAAGATCGACATATAACTATATTCTATATACTAATATTCTTCAAGGCACTCAATCCAAAATAAATTCTACTAATCTAAACCTTGTCTCTATCAGATTAAATAGGGCTCACATGATAAAAAAGCCAGCAGGCTTCAATACTGGCTTTTTATCAATTATAATAAGCAAAGGGCTTATCTCAGGTCACCACTTGTGATTAATCGAGTCACCACTGACAGCACTGCTTACACTTGCTTATTTACTCATAAAAAATAATAATCCTTTTCGTTTAGTGAAAAATATTTTATTGAGGATATGTCTGACCGCCATAAGTAACTGGATCTATACCGTCATTTGTTGCATTTTCAGCTGGCGGAGTTGTTAGTAAGGTAGCATCGTAACCTGCATCCTCAATATAATCTGCTACAACAAAACCAGTTAAATCGCTATTATTAGCTGCATAGTATGATTGAGCTGCTTTATATATTGTTGTTGCTGTTGCTAGACTTGCGCCATCTCGGGCATCTTCCGTGAAAGCACTAAGTCTTGGTATTGCAATGGCAGCCAAAATACCTAAAATTGCAATAACCACAATCAATTCAACCAAAGTGAAGCCTTTTCTGTTTTTTCTCATGATTTTGTAGAAACCTGTTAACATTTTTCATACCTCCCGAATTATAATTATTTATATGTGAAGCTTTCGCTTATCACCTCAGTTACTATTTTACTGTTTTTAGCATATCAAACATAGGAAGTGCAATTGATACTACTATTAGTCCTACAATTACTGCCATAAAAACGATCATAGTAGGCTCTATTAAACCCATCATTTTCTTTATTGATTCATCCAGCTCTTCGTCATAGAATTGAGCTGTGCGCTCTAACAGGTCATCTATAGAGCCTGACTCCTCCCCAATGCTTATCATGTAATACACCATTGGAGGAAACAGGTTTGTATTCTTAATGGGAATTGAAAGGTTGATACCTTTCCGCACATCATCAATTGTGCTTACAAGAGCCTTTTCTACCGGTTTGTTATTGACAACCTTAGCTACAGACTCAAGCGCTTGTATCAAAGGAATGCCGCTTGCCATCAAGGTAGATAAAGTACGAGTAAACCTTGAGGTATACATTTTCTGTATTGTACCTTTTACAACAGGAATCCTCATTAAAGCCCTATCAATAGCCAATTTACCATTCTCTGTACGTACTAAATTTGATATAGAATAACTGACTCCTATTATGATTCCCAAAACTATGTACCAGAACTTTCGTATAAACTCACTTGTACTTACCAGTCCTCTTGTTAGAGCTGGTACTTCCACTCCACTTCCTTCAAACATTGATATAAATGTTGGCAATACAAAGGTTAATAAAAATATTACAACTAATGTGGTCAACACAGCTATAAATATAGGATATACAAGAGCGCCTTTTATCTTATTTCGTATATGGTTTTCCTTCTCAAAATGTACCGCCAATCTGCTCATAATGGTATCTAAATTACCACTGACCTCACCTGCCATTACCATATTAATAAGCAGTTCTGGAAAAGCATTGCTTTCCCGTAAGGCTTGGGAGAAGGTCATACCCTTCTGCACATCCTGATGAAGTTTTCCTATAATGCCTTGTAGCTTTTTGTTTTCTGTCTGCATCTTGAGTATATCTAAACAATTAATCAAGGTTACACCGGCATTCAACATTGTGTATAGTTGACGGCAGAATAAGGCTATATCCTTGATCTTTATCCTTTTCATCTGTCCAATATCTAAGTTCCTGCTTTGCTGTAAGGCTTCCACCAATACAGGAAATTGATTCTTACTTCGCAGGCTCTTTATAATTTCTTCCTTGTTTTCTCCACTGAGTACACCGGTAACTGTGCTGCCGGTATTGGTAACCGCTTTGTATTTATAGGTTTGCATGAAGCCACCTTCCTATTCTATAAACATGCTATGTTTAATTACTGTGCTGGCTTTACATTGTTTTGCATTGTATCCCGAAGAGATAAGATCCTTCGATACCTCAGGATGACAGTGCTGCGCACTGAACTTAACAATGCATTTTAATAAAAGCTGCTTCCTATGGTTTTTTCCATATATTCTCTGTCAACGCTATAATCTAATGCCATTTCCTGCGTAACGATGCCGTTTTTATATAACTCAATCAATGAGCTGTCCATGGTTTTCATTCCAAATTTGGTGCCTGTTTGTATGACAGATTGTATCTGATGGGTTTTATTTTCCCTGATCAGATTCCTGATAGCCGGTGTTGCAGTCATTACCTCAAAGGCAGCCACCCTTCCAACACCATCAGCTGTTGGTAAAAGCTGCTGTGAGATAACTCCTTCCAGTTCTGAAGCCAACTGAACTCTGATCTGCTGCTGCTGGTGAGGTGGAAATACGTCAATGACTCTATCTATGGTCTTAGCCGCACCTACTGTATGCAGGGTAGATAGCACCAAATGTCCTGTTTCTGCTGCAGTAACTGCAATGGCTATGGTTTCCAAGTCTCTCATTTCCCCTACAAGTATGACATCAGGGTCCTGCCTCAAGGCGGCTCTTAGTGCATTGGCGAAATCATTGGAGTCATGACCCATCTCTCTTTGATTGACCATACTCAGATTATGCCGATGCAAATATTCTATTGGATCCTCCAAGGTCAATATATGACAGCTGCGCTGCATGTTAATGTAATCAATAACGGATGCAAGGGTTGTAGATTTACCACTTCCTGTGGGGCCGGTAACAAGTATAAGCCCTCTTTGCTTCATGGCTAAGTCCTTTAATATCATTGGAAGCTTAAGCTCCTCCATGCTGGGTATCCTTACTGCAAGTGCTCTGATTGCCAAGCCATAGCTGCCCCGCTGCCTATAAGCATTTATTCTGAATCTCCCCAAGCCCGTTCTAGAAATGGAGAAATCTAATTCTCCCTTTTTCTCCAAGCGATGCCACTGCTTTTCTGAGAGAAGCTGCTTGACCATTTCCAGGGTATCTTCTGGCTGTAGTTTCTTCTCCCCGATCCTGGTAAGCTTGCCATAAATCCTCATAATTGGCGGGACACCCACCGATATGTGAAGGTCAGATGCAATCTTTTGATTTGTAAGTGTGAGTAGTTCGATAATATCCATCTGTAAACTCCTTAGTTGATTATTCCAGGTTATATGAGATTTTAATCATCTCTTCTACCGTTGTTATGCCTTCTAATACTAACTTTTTACAATTTTCTTTCAGAGAATCAGTTCCAGTTTTGTAAGCCAAGTCTCTGATATCATCAACACTTCTTCGATTGTTGATCATTGCCCTTATTTCCTTCGTGATGGGCATGACTTCATGTACTGCGATTCTTCCCTTATAGCCTGTTTTATTGCATAACTCGCAGCCCTTGCCATGATACACAATATCCTGAGGCTGTTTGTCAAAAAACCCTGCTTCTCTATCATCCAGCTCATAAGGTTCTCTGCAATTATTGCAAATTCTGCGTACCAAACGCTGAGAAATGACCCCTACCAGGGAGCTGGATACCAAATAGGGCTCCACCCCCATATCGATCAGTCGAGTCAGGGTGGAAGGTGCATCATTGGTGTGAACAGTACTTAGCACCAGATGCCCTGTAATTGCTGCTCTTACAGCTATTTCTGCCGTTTCACCGTCACGAATCTCACCGATCATGATGATGTCCGGGTCCTGTCTCAGGATTGACCTCAAGCCATTGGCGAAGGTCAATCCTGCCTTTGGGTTTACCTGTACCTGATTGATGCCGTTCAGCTTATACTCTACGGGATCCTCCACTGTGATGATGTTTATGTTATCCTTGTTCAGCTCCTTCAGGGTGGCATACAAGGTAGTACTTTTGCCGCTTCCTGTCGGTCCTGTAACTAGTATGATTCCATTTGGATTCATAATAATCTTATCGTAGGCTTCCATGTTTTTTGGGGTCATGCCGAGATTGCTTTTATTGGTCAGAAAGTTGCTGCGATCCAGCAGTCTGATAACTATTTTTTCCCCATATACCGTAGGCAGACTGGATATTCTCATATCTATTTCTCTACCGTCGATATCTGTCTCGATACGTCCGTCCTGGGGCACCCTTTTTTCTGCAATGTCCATCTTGCCCATAATTTTGATTCTAGTTACCAAGGCTGAATGAGCCGCTTTAGAAGGTGATACGATTTCCTGAAGCTCGCCGTCTATTCTATAGCGCACTCTGAGAATGCTCTCAAAGGGCTCTATATGAATATCGCTGGCTCTCATTTTGACAGCTTGGCTGATGATGCTGTTTACCAGCTTTACCACCGGCGCACTGTTTATATTATTTAATTCCTCGGGATCGATTTCATCCAAGGTATCGGCGAAGAATTCATTTTTAAATTCCTCTATGACCTTTTCAGCTCTTTGCTTTCCATAATGCAAATCTATTGCAGCCAATATATCCTTCGGTTTCGCTATCACTGGCAGTACACTAAAGCCTGTAGCGATAGCGATGTCGTCTAATGCAATTATATTCAAGGGATCTGCCATCGCAACCGTTATGCTGTCCTTTTGTATGCCTACAGGCAGTACGATGTATTTTCTTGCTAGGTTTTCATTTAGTACCTTTGGAATCTCTGGGTCAACATAAAACTTGTTTAAGTCCATACTGGGTATTCCCAGCTGGTATTCCAGCAATTGTACAATTTCTTCATCGCTGGCATAGCCTGCCTCAACCACCAGTTCACCCAGTTTTTTATTTTTGTTGGTCTGGTTCTGCAAGATAGCTTCAAGCTGCTCTGTATTGATTAGACCTGCTTGCACCAATATATTTCCAAGCTTCATATTTCTAGCTTCCATGTAATCACCTTAAATGTTTATTTATTCCACTTCCTTAAAACAATATTAATTATAACAAGGTATTTACATAATAGCCATGACTACTTTTGTAATATTCTGACAATTATGCGCATATGTGACAAGAAATTTCCGACTTTATATATGCTATAACTCCCCTATATTACTTGTTTTTAAGAAATAAACGAAAAGCTTGTATAAAAAAGGATTCCTGTGGAGAAGTGTGCCAGTCCACGCAGGAATCTTTTTATGTAAACCCTATTATTCCATATTAAGATTACTGATCTAAAAGTGTTTGTCTTCCGGTATGATCTATGTAGTAATTTTCCTTATAAATAAGCTCTGATATCGGTACAATCTCATAGCCCTGCTTCTGTAGCTCATCTAGTATAATCGGCAGCGCCTCAGGGGTGTAAGTGGCATTGTTGTGAAAAAGCACGATAGACCCATTTTTTACTTTTTTCAGCACTCGATCG
>JARBUB010000186.1 GCA_029239905.1 Clostridia bacterium | reverse complement strand
CCAAAGCCAGTAAAGTAAACATTTCCTTGCGTATTTCCGAAGATGCTTTGAAATTGGTCATTGAAGACAATGGCAAGGGCTTTGATACTGCAAATATCCAACAAGCCCAACAGGTCGGAATTAGCAGAGGCTTTGGTATTGAAGGAATGAAAGAAAGAGTTGAGCTTATTAACGGAATGATTGATATCCACTCAACCCTATTGAAGGGAACTGTCATTCAAGTTCAGGTGCCGCTTAAATAGCAGGTACAATTTATTTTTGGGGGCAGATTTATGATTTGTTATAATTGCGGTTTAAAAATACATAGCACAAACGCCAAGGAATGTCATTTCTGCGGGGTTAGATTTGGCTCAATGTGCGGCAGCTGCAAGGCACCTAACCCAGTAATGGCAAAATTTTGCTTTAATTGCGGAAGCCAGCAGTCCATTATCAAAGAAACAAGTAGTGTTCAGAATTATTCTGTTTTAGCAGAGTCACGTAAAAACGTCGCTATTCTATTTGCAGATGTTTCAGGGTTTACTTCATTATCTGAAAAGCTTGATCCCGAGGTTGTACGTGAAATAATAAATGACTGTTTTAACTTTATTACAGCCCCTGTTTATGAGCTAGGAGGAATTATTGATAAATATATCGGTGACTGTGTCATGGTACTTTTCGGTGCAAAAACCAATCATATCGATGATGCAAAACGTGCTGTTTTATGTGCTGTTAAAATGTCTAAGCTTATTCAGGAGTTTTCAGAAGAAAGAATAAAACCCCTTGGCTTTGACTTACAGCTGTCTATTGGCGTGCATTATGGACTAGTTGTTACAGGAAGAGTCGGCAACTACTACGATATGGACTATACCGTAATGGGAGATACCGTAAATACTGCTCAAAGAATCCAATCCAATACACCCAAGTCATTTATTTATGTTTCAGATGCAGTATATAAGGAAACGAATATAGATATCGCATATGAAGGTCCTATCTCCATAACTGCAAAAAATAAAGAGAATCCTATTATTTGTTATATGCCAATCAATATAAAGAACCCCCTAAGCAGCTCCTTAGATCAAGTCCCTATGGTAGGTCGTAAAAGCAGCTTGGAGGAGCTTTTACATTCCAAAGAAGTTATAGACCGTAATGGCAGCTGTATCATAGGTATAACAGGACCTGCAGGCATTGGTAAAAGCACATTGGTAAAAGAATTTTTGCATTTGTGCCAGGAGGATGTGAAGTTAATAAAGACAGAATGTAATCCAGCTTTGATTAATAGTCCCTACTCCCTTATAACCGACCTGCTTATGAATATTATGAATATAAATCTCAGTGAAACATTAATTGTTAAACAAAGCCGCATTATATCATATATTAGCTTTATACTGGCCAAATATGAGGAAGAAATAGTAATAAGAAACTATCAATTCATATCCTTTCTGATGGGAATGGAAGTGGACAAAGAAACCAGAGATATTATAGCTGCTATGGATACAAAAAGCATATATCACGAAATTACCAGTCAGCTGGCACTACTTTTTCATGAATTTGAAAGTAGGTTTCAATCTCTTATAGTAATAGAAGATATTCATTGGGCTGATGCAAAGTCAATCCTTCTTTTAAAGGAAATATGGTCCAGTAATTTTGCAAGAAATGGTAAAAACCTTTATATTTATACCTCCAGAAGCTCTATTGATGCTTTAAAAGCTTTACATAAGAGTAATAATAGGCTTTTAGCACTTGAGCCTTTAGATGCAAACAGTATAACTAATTATATTAAACTTTATATTGGCTGTGATAAGGTTGAAAGCAGTTGTGAGGATTATATAATGAACTTTAGTGGAGGCAATCCCCTTTACATGAATGAACTGCTGAAGTATATCAAAAAAATGTCCTTATTTTATATTACTGACAATACAGTATATTTAAAAAAAGATATTGAAAAAATACCTAACAGCTTACAAGGCTTGATATTATCCAAGCTGAATTATCTGTCTCAAGAAACTACAGAAATTGCTCAAGCTGCCTCCATTATAGGAAGGAATTTTACATCATCAATTCTAAGCAAAATTTTGGGCAAGGATATTGAAGCTGAGGATTGTTTAAAAGAAGCTGTAGACAGCAATATCATTTACCTGAAACACACTTATATTCATAGTGGTAGCAGGGAAAAGCTTTATAGCTTTTCTCACGATACTGAAAGAGAAACCATATATAACAGCATCCTCAATAAGAAAAAGACTTACTATCATAAAGAAACAGCAAAAGCTATTGAGGTACTATACGCTCGAAATCTAGAAAGTCATTACGAAGTGTTGGGTGAACACTTTGAAAAAGGTGATGAGCCAATCAATGCATCCTTGTATTATTCCAACGCAGCTCAGCATTATAAAAATCTTTTTAATACACAGGAGGCACTCATTTATTTCTTGAAGGCTTACAACTGTATTGCAAAGCTAAAGCAAGCAAGCAAGGAAAAGCTATATTTCATTTGCGCGAAAATCGGAGAGCTATATGGTATATTGTCTGACTTTAAAAATGCAAAGCTTTTCTTTAATAAAGCACTTAAATATGCTGAAAACACAAATGACAAATGGGCTATAGAAATAGATTTGGCTGGAATTTACAAGGAGCAATCCAAATATAAAAAAGCGATGAATATTATAGAAAATATTCAAGAGCAGATGAAGCAAAGCCATAAATTATACGGAAGCGTGCTATTCCTAAAATGCAACATTCAGAGAGTTATGGGACAATCTCAACAGGCCTTAATTAATATCAAAAAAGCAGAAAGCATATTGAAGAAAAACAGAGACTTTGAAAATCTTGCAAAAGTGCTAAATGCTGCAGGACTAATATATCATACTACCAGCGACATTGATAATGCCTTGAAATTATATATAAAGGCATATAAATACTCCGAAAGGACTGGAGATTTGCAAACCCTTATGAAGTGTGCCGGAAATATGGCTACTATTTATCATATAAAGGGTGACGTAAACAATGCTATGAAATACTTTAGTTCTGTCATGGAATTAGCCAAAAAAATATCTCACCGACAAGGCTATGTGCTGGTAAGCATTAATTTAGGTATATTATACATGGACAAGGGCTTGTTTCACAAAGCCAAAGCATTGCTCGAAGAGGCTGCAAAAATATCCAAGGAGACCTCTACCTTATTAACGCAATCAACATCTTTATCCAATATTGCAGATATCGAGTACTATCTTGGCAATTATAAAACAGCAAGCAAATATGCAGCTCAAGCCCTTGAGATATCACGAGAAATTGAGGATATTGAAGGTGAAGGAATAAACAACATTTCACTTGCCAAAATCAATATCGAACAAGCTCATTTGAAAGATGCCAAGGTTTATTTAGATGCAGCATACAAAATATATAGCGAACTGGATAGTGAAGACGGCTGGAGCGACTATTACTACTATCTTGCGCAGTATTACATGGAGCAGCATAGTTTGACAGAGGCTTTAGAGCAAGCTGAAAAATCCAAGGAATTGGCATTAAAATGCCAAAATAACCGTAAGCATGCCAAAGCATTAAGAATGATTGGAATACTGCTGCAGCGGCAGCAGTGTTATGCTGATTCAATCTGCTATTTCGATGAGTCAATTGAGCTTTTCGAAAAGGAAGAGGCTGCATATGAGCTGACGAAAAGTCTATATCTCAGAGCCATAAGCAACAACAGGCTGGATAAGAAAGAGGCTGTCAATAAAGATTTAAAGGCAGCAGCCGCTAATATAAAGAAAATAGACAAATGCAAATGGACGAAAGTAATAGAGCATGGTATCAACTGATACCATGCTCCTTAATTTTCTTATATACAAAAGGCACTGACATTCCTATTGCTTCAGCAACCTCCTCTACCTTACAATTCCTCTGCTTATATATCTTTTCTATGTATTCTCTCTCAACCCGATCCATATATTCCTTATAGCTGTTCTCTGTTGGCCGGCTTTCAGAACCTCTCTGCTTCAATTCTGACAGATTCAGCGTGTTGGTTTCCGTAAAAACCATTTGTTTCTCTATGAAATTCCGCAGCTCCCTTATGTTCCCCGGCCAAGCGTAGGACAATAACTCATTTAGATGTGTTCTTTCAAACTGCTTTATTCCTTTTCCAAATTTATCATTCAGCTTTTCTATATAATGATTCGCAATTTCTACAATATCGCCTTGGCGGTCTCTCAAAGCAGGCAAACAAATGTCTAAAACAGCCAAGCGATAATACAAGTCGCTTCTAAACAGTCCTTGCTTTACTTCCTTATACAAATCCACATTGGTAGCAACAATAAACCTAGCCTCCGTGCTCATGTATTCTGTACCTCCCACCTTACGGTAAATTCGGTCCTCCAAAAGCTGTAGCAGCTTGCTTTGTATAGAGGGAGAAGCATTTTCTATTTCGTCTAAAAATATAGTCCCATTTTCCGCCACCTCTATCAGGCCCTTCTTTGAGGAAATCGCCCCAGTAAATGCACCCTTTTCATAGCCGAATACCTCACTTTCAAAGATATTCTCTCCTATATTGGGTATGGTTATTTTTACAAAAGGTCTATCCTTCCTGGTATCATCCATAAAATGAATCCAGCGGGCTATGAGTTCCTTGCCCGTTCCTGTTTCTCCTGTAATAAGAACTGTAGAGTCAAGCTTGAGCAAGCTTTTGTATTTTATTAGATACTCACCCATGTAATTCCCTATAATGTTAAATTCTTGAAAGAGTGTATTTTGCTTCATAGCCCCCACCTCTTTTATATATATATATAATATTTTACACAATTATATAATATATGTCTAGCATAGCAAATTTCGACTATATACGACAGACCTTAGAACTAATTATTTTAATAACCTTTTAGGACTTTAGTACTATATTTTGCATATTTCTAGTACTAAAGTCCTATTTTTTTAGAATTTGGACAAGTTGGCAAGACATTTGCATATTATTAGGGTAATTATAATAGGAGGTGGATGATATGTTAAAAAAATGGACTAGCTTTATACTGATATTTGTTATGGTACTTTCATTTACTACAGTATTTGCTGACTCACAGCAAGCGCCTCAGGTTTACACGATCACTGTTACAGACGCTGGCGGCAAATATGAATTCGGCAATGTTGAGCTTACGTTTAATAGGGACTCCATGGAAAAAGGCATGCAGCCAGTTACCTTTACTGTTGCATTCTATACAGAAAACGGTGTGCCATACATCGATATTAACCCATCTGTAGATCAATTTGCCAAGGATGTCAACATAAAGGTGAAAAAAGGCGAAGTTGAATTGTACAATACCGAAACAGGAAAAATAGAAAGTTTTGAGCTAGAAAATTATAACTTTAAGGTTGAACATTTTTCTCGATATGCACTTTTCGATTAAACATAATAACAGCCCTCTTCCAACGGAGAGGGCTATTATTATATTTAATTTTACAGCTGCAGCTTATCTAATAATCTTGACATGACGGTAGCGAATTCACCCCAGGTTACTGCGTGATTGCCATTATGTTCGTTTTCAATTAATCCTGCCGCTACCATGCGCTGCATTGCTGCATCCCACCATTTTTCTGTTATAAGCGCTAATCCTAAATATTCAACTACTGATGACCCAATGGCTTCAGCTTCTGCCATCAAAAAATCTTCACTTTTTAACAGCTCTGCATCTGTAGGATTGGTTACAAAGCCGCCTTCTACGATGATGGCATCTGTATTGGAATCCCATATCCGTCTTATCATATAGTACCAATCATCGCCTCTTGAATTAAGCTTGGTAAAAGCCCTGCG
>JARBUB010000185.1 GCA_029239905.1 Clostridia bacterium | reverse complement strand
AAGGGTATTAAGTATGTAGTTGTAGCTTCAAATACCGGAGCTACTGCTGAGTTATTTGCTGATAAAGGCTTTGAAGTAATCTGTGTTACTCATGTAAACGGTTTTGCTAACCCTGGAGAAAATGAGATGACAGCTGAAAGTAGAGGGAAACTCGAAGGCATGGCTATTAAAGTGCTGACGACTACTCATGTCTTATCAGGAGCAGAGAGAGCCTTTAGTTCAAAGTTTGGGGGTATATATCCTGTTGAGATCATAGCCAATACTTTGAGGATGTTCGGTCAAGGCGTGAAGGTCGGTGTTGAGATTGCGACCATGGCATTAGATTCAGGACTTATACCATATGGAGTAAGTATAATAGCAGTGGGAGGCTCTGGCAGAGGAGCAGATAGTGCTATCGTTTTAAAACCGGCACATGCAAAGGACATTTTAAACACAAGAATTGAAGAGATCATATGTAAGCCTATATAAAATAAAGAAAAACTGTTTAATTATCTAATTGTTGGGAATACTCCATAGATGATAATTCATTTATGGAGGTTTTTTATGAAGACGATCAGCTTAAATGCGAATATAAGAGAACAAGCAGGTAATAAACAAGGAAGAAAACTAAAGAGGGAAGCAATGATACCAGCAGTCTTATATACTAAGGGAAGTCAGAGCAAGTTATTAAAGTTGGATTATATTGAAGTGAATACAGCCATTGAGAAGTATGGGAATCGCGTTATTCTTCAATTGAAGGTGGGTAATGATGAAGTACCAGCCATCATTAAGGAAGTTCAACGAAATCCTGTTAATCACAGAATTATACATATTGATTTTCAGCCAGTAAGCATGCATGAAATAATACATGCTGATGTTCCAATCATTATCGTAAATGGCGATAGAGCAGAGAAGAATGGCTTCTTAATCAATAGGCAGCTTAGTGCGGTTGAATTAGAGGGAGAAGTTGAAAGTATACCAAGAAGCATTACAATAGATGCAGCTAAGCTTAAAATTGGTGATGTACTAAGGGTTGCAGATTTGGAAATATCCAGCGAACTATCTATATTATCTGGTGTAGAGGATATTGTTCTAGCTGTAAAACAGCTTAAGGAAGAGCCAATTGATCTGATATTTCCTATGACAGAACCTGAACTAATACAGAATCCAAAGGATAATAAGTAATAGATATCGGGAATGTATCCTAGCGATACATTCCTTTTTGTTGCAGTAAAATCTTTTTTATAGTAAAATTTTTGCATGGGATTTTTTTAGATAATAGCTAGATATAAGAATAATAGGAGGAATATTATAATGGATCATAAGGCTGATATAGGTGTATTTGGTGGATCTGGATTTTACTCATTCTTAGACAATGTTGAGGAAATTGAGTTAGAGACACCTTATGGTAAAACCAGTGACAAAATTTCATTAGCTCAAATAGGAGATAAGAAGGTAGCTTTTTTACCTAGACATGCAAAGGATCATTCATTTCCACCCCATTTAATACCATTTCAAGCAAACTTATATGCTATGAAGATGCTCGGGGTAAAATATATAATTGCACCTACCGCTTCCGGAAGCTTGAGAGTGGATTATAAACCTGGAGATTTTGTAATATGCGACCAATTTGTGGATAGGACATGTGGCAGGAAGGATACATATTTTACAGGACCTGAGGTGAGGCACATAAGCCCTGCAGAGCCCTATGATGAGATGCTAAGACAGATAGCAATAAAGGCTTGTGAAGACTTAGGAATAACAGTCCATAAAAGTGGGACAGTTGTTGTCATCCAAGGACCAAGATTTTCCACAAAGGCAGAAAGTCGTTGGTTTAGTAATATGGGATGGGATGTAATCAATATGACCCAATATCCTGAATGTATGCTGGCAAAAGAATTGGAGATACCTTATGCAAATATTGCCCTTATAACAGATTATGATGCAGGCTTGGAGGGCAATCCTGAGGTTAAACCTGTTACGGAAGATGAAGTGTTAAGAGTATTCAAGGATAATAATGAAAAAGTCAAAAAGGTTTTGTATACAATGATTGAAAAGTTGAGTTTATAAAGAAAGAGAAAAAAGACAGCCTGCGCTGTCTTTTTTATTTAATAATAATTTCTTTCAAATATATCTTTTATCTCTGAAGTGTTTTTTGTATAACCCAAGGCAACCATAAGTTTGATTCTTGCTTTTTGCCCAGGTAAATTATCGCCTAATATAACGCCTTTCTGAGTTAAGTCCCTACCTGCTCCGATATAGCCATAGCTGTCCAATACCTTGCCATTGTGACATCGTGACACAAGTATTACAGGTATACCCTTACTTAAAGCATATTCCACGCCTTTAACCATTTCTGGAGGGATATTGCCTCTTCCCATACCTTCAATTACGATGCCATGGGTTCCAGAATCTACACAAAAGCGAAGAAGTCTATCATCCATGCCACAGGCACATTTAATCAAATCAACTTTGGGATCAACATCAACGATAGGTATATACTGACGCTTCGTATATCTGTGATAGTAATATACTTTATTGTTGTCAATAAAGCCTATGGGACCAAAGTCAACGCTTTTGAAAGTATCTAAAGTATGCGTATTGGTTTTGGTTACTTGAGAAGCAGAATGAACTTCGTTGTTCATAACAACCAAGGTTCCTCGACCTAAAGATTCATTGGATGCCGCAGTAAAGACAGCATCTATAAGGTTTACAGGACCATCCCATCCCAGTTCTGAACTGTTTTTCATAGCGCCTACGAAAACAATTGGCTTCTCACTAATTGAAGTAAGATCAACAAGATATGCAGTCTCTTCCAAAGAGTCAGTTCCGTGGGTAACGACTGCACCGTCGTAGCCTTCGTTTTCTAGTTTATGCTGTATAATCTTAGACAGCTCCATCATTTTAGAAGGGGTCATGTGAGGACCAGGAATCATACTAAAATCCAAGAAGTCTATATTTGCAATGATATCAAGTCCTGGAATCATCTTCAGTATGTCTTCACCTGTCATGCTTGGTATTGCAGCATTCGTTATGATATCGGGCTTCATAGCTATGGTACCACCGGTAAATATGATAACTATCTTTTTCATTTAGGATTCCTCCGTCAGATTATGTCTATCATTATTATAGTATTTATAAGAACATCTATCAACTAAGATATTATAAAAAAGGAGACCTGATTATCAGATCTCCTTAGAAACTTTTATATAAATAATTCACTTACAACTTTAATGTTATTTACTTCAGGATCCTCAGTGCCTTGAACATATAGATTTGCACTTTTCAGCTCCTCTACATAATCCACAATATCCTTGGTTATGATTTCTCCTGGGCACAATATAGGAATACCAGGAGGGTAAGCCATCAAAAACTCAGCACTGATTTGGCCTAGGCTGTCTTTTAGAGGAATGGAGACAGTCTTACTGTTAAATGCATCTCTTGGAGTTAGCACACTTTGAGGAATGGCTGGCATTTCGACAATATTTATCTTCTTTCCAAGATTGCAAGATTCACCACAACTGATTTCCTCTAAAGCTTTGATTAAAGCGTCTACACTTTCTTTTGTATCTCCTAAACTGAATACGCATAGCACATTATATAAATCAGACATTTCGGGCTGTATAAAGTACTTTTCTGCAAGTATTCGTTCCAACTCATTACCTGTGATACCTAGATCCTTACAAGTTATTGTTATCTTTGTGGGATCAAAAGCAAAAGCTCCTGGTTTATTTATAACTTCTTCACCGAAGCAGTAGTAGCCACTGATTTTATTTATCTTTTCTCTAGCATAGTTTGCTAATTCAATCGTTTTATCCAAAACCTCTTTGCCCTCAATAGCCATTTGTCTTCTTGCAACATCCAGAGATGCTAATAAGATGTATGAAGGGCTGGTAGTTTGCAGCAAGCTCATAACAGTCTTTACTCTGTTTACATCTACTAGACCTTTTCGCACATGTAAAAGAGAAGCCTGTGTCATAGAACCAACAATCTTATGAGTGCTTTGAGCACACATATCTGCGCCGGCATCCATTGCACATATTGGCAATTTATTGTTGAAATGCAAATGTGGTCCATGAGCTTCATCAACAATTAAAGGAAT
The DNA here is from genome assembly GCA_029239905.1 of Clostridia bacterium. Taxonomy (GTDB): domain Bacteria; phylum Bacillota; class Clostridia; order Lutisporales; family Lutisporaceae; genus GWB2-37-7. The sequence goes on along the minus strand of JARBUB010000185.1, from coordinate 1,727 downwards.
TTCATATTCATGTACAATATCAACAATCTTAACGATATCGGTAGATACACCATAGTAAGTAGGGTTTATTATTAAAACTGCTTTTGCATCAGGATTTTCTTCTAAGGTAGCTCTTACTGTTTCCGGAGTTACATTAAAAGCAACACCTACAGCTTCATGTATTTCAGGATGCATATATACCGGTGTGGCACCACTTAATATAATACCGGCGGTAATAGATTTATGAACATTTCTTGGTACAATAATTTTATCACCCTGATTAACCACGCTCATAATCATTGCTTGAATTGCACCAGATGTACCATGTATGCAGAAAAATGTATTGTCTGCATTATGGGCGTCTGCGGATAATTCCTGCGCTAACTTTATTGGACCTGTTGGCTTGTGGAGGCTATCAACTTGTTTAAAAACCGTTACGTCCATAGATAGTACGTTGGTTCCTACGAAGTTTTTAAATTTATTATCCATCCCTTGGCCTTTCTTGTGTCCAGGAACGTGGAAGGGAATGGTATTGTTGTCTACATATTCCATAAGGGCATCAAATAATGGAGTTTTTGTTTGATCAAGTTTATACAACTAGAACACCTTCCTTCAAAAGATAATATATTTAAAAGGATTCTTTTTCTTCAAGAAAAAAAACCTGAAACTTCGATGCAACAAGTTCAGGCTTCTTTGCATTGCGATTTTGAAATCACATATTTAAATATCAAAATAAGTATAGGGCAAATTGTTTAAAAATGCAATAAATTTTATGTTAAACTGCTTGTTTTTTTTACAACAAAAATTTTAGTTTCATCCTAGCAGGAGTATATTACACGCAAAGCCTCAATTTATCAATGTTTAAGGCATAAATATGAACATACATGGATAAATTATCGCTCCAATAAGTTCTTTACATATTTGGGAAGCACGAAGCAAGCCCTATGCAAATCTTTATGATAATATTTTGTGTCCATTTCAGGAATATTATTTATGTTTGAAGTCAAAGGATCATATTTTTTTGATCCCATAGTAAAGCTCCAATAAACACCAGGATAAGTTGGAATAGCAGCCATATATAATCTTGTAATTGGAAAGTTGTTCTTTATATCTGTATAGACCTTCTTAACTACCTCTGGTAAATAGAAAGGTGTTTCGGTTTGGGCTACAAAAATTCCATCCTCCTTAAGACACTCATATAAGGATTGATAGAAACTTTTATTGAAAAGTCCCTCAGCTGCGCCAAAAGGATCAGTGGAATCAACAACTATCAAATCGAATTCATTTTTATGCTCCAATACATACTTGATACCATCCCCTATGAATACCTCAGCTCTTTTATCTTTAAGACCGCAGCTGATTTCTGGAAGATACTCAATTGAAAGATCTACTACTCGCTTGTCTATTTCGCAAAGTACAGCTTTTTCAACGTTTGGGTGCTTGAGAACTTCCCTTATCACACCACCATCTCCACCACCAATAACCAGTACTTTCTTAGGGTTTTCATGAGTAAAAAGAGGCACATGAGATATCATTTCATGATAAACGAATTCATCTCTTATCGTAGTCTGTACTATACCATCCAGCACAAGCATTCTTCCGAATTCATAAGTATCTAGTATTGCTAAATCTTGATATTCTGTCTTTTCAGTATGTAGGGTTTCTTTTATTCTATAGGTCATTGCTGCATCAGCAATTTGACCTTCTTTTAGCCATAAATCCATAATAATCTCCTTCTTTGTAATTAT
>JARBUB010000184.1 GCA_029239905.1 Clostridia bacterium | reverse complement strand
TGAATTTTTTTCTGTCTTATTGAGCAAAAGAAAAAGAAGTATGCTACTACCCCTGCTATAGTACCTCCAAAATTAGAGCCTATAAATGGCATACCCATTATAAACAGCTGAAATCCACAGTATATAATAAGCAGCATGGTAGTGATCTTAGATTTTTTCTCTGTGAAATTCCTAAAGTATTGAAGAAGACATCCAGCCAATAATATACCGCTCCCTATAAATACCCCTGCAAATTCGTTTCCAATTCCATAAAATCTCGCACCTATGATTGGATCATAACCAAATACTGAATTCTTAATAAAAGTACTTCCTCTTAGTAAATCTATAATGATGCTTATATTCACAAGCAATGCTGCACCGAGAAACTGACCTATTATTGTTTTGATTAAAAGAAATAGCAATGCAGCAACTATAAAGCTAATTAAAATAAACAGGCCAAAATAAATTGATTTACTGCTGATTTCAAAGATAGACATATATAACAAAACAACCGGGGCAACAATGTTTACAAGCATTGTAATCTTCACTAGATTGATTAGTTTGTTGCTCTGATTATTCAAATTAAACATATATAAAAGCCCAGCCATAGCGCAAATTATCTCGAAGATTGCATACCAAGTTAAAACAGGTAACCTTAGTTTTGAAATATTCAATAGCTTAATCGTCAGTGATAGCATAGTTTCAAAGGGTTCAGCACTTGGGACTAATTTTAGGTTGGCTGTTTCAGTATCAATCAGCTTATCCAATATATAATCTGCTATATCTAGATTAGTGATGATACCTGTCCGTCTTGTACTCTGAGAATAGATATGACCTTGACCATCATTATCAAATATCAAAATAGGTGAAATCTTTAGCCCTGATTGTAAATTACTTTTGGAAGGGTAAGACGAAAGCAAAATAAAAGTTGTCTTTTGATTTGTATTAGCTATTATATTCCTTGTAAATTCAGCAATGTTATATATGGTCTCCGCCTTATGAATTGCAAACTCTTCTTTGGAAATTTGATTTTTGTAATAATCCAGTCTGATCAAGTCTCCTGTGTCGATTACTGTAAAGTCACTGATGCCTATGTACTGCTTATATAAACTCGTAAGCTTACCAAAATCAGTTTTTTTTCCACCTGGAAAATGGCTGTCTGGCTTCGTTGTGTTTTCTACGTCGCCTATATCTACAATGCCGTTCTTGTCCATAGCAATCAGTACTGAGCTTCTATTCATAATATCAGTATCACTATTTCCTATTAGACAGGTTGTCTTATGATACTGTTTTAGTTTGCTGCCTAGATACCCTACATAGGAATCATATCCATTTCCCTCGTTTTGTTTTTTCAGATACTTAATATCCCTGTATATTACATTGCCTTTCTCTCCTACAATGATTTGATTGTCAAGCAACTCTATGTTGTCATTGTAATTGGTGGTATTTCTAAGGCCGTTGTTCAATTCCAGTCTTTTACCTGCCCCAATGGCAAGCTTTGCCTTCGCAATAGTAGATTTGCTGCTTTGTCTTCCACTGATTAAGGATGAATAGCTGTTGTTGAATAAATAGGATAAGTAATCATTCTTTGCGAAATCTTGTAATTCAATGGAGTCTACCATAATAACAACTACTTTTTTACGATTACTGTCCAAAAAAAATGAAGAAGCCTGTACTTGAATCGTCCAGGCTTCTTTAATCAAAACATTTATTAAACTTGTTATAATTATGCATGTAGTTATGAATATAACTGCTTTTCTTCTGTGATTCAAAGCAATCTCTCCTGTTTACAGAATAGTCTATTCCTTAACGTAGGATTTCACTAATTCTTCTAAAAGCTCATCTCTCTCCAGTTTTTTAATCATGCTTCTAGCATTATTATGGCTGGTTATGTATGTTGGATCTCCGGATAATATGTAACCAACAATCTGACTTACTGGATTATATCCTTTTTCTTTTAAGGAACTGTACACTGATAATAGAATTTCAGAGGCTTCCGGTCTTTCTTCTTTTTCTAAATCTATTTTCATGGTTTCCTGAAAATTACCTGTCATGTTTAACACCCCCGTTGTTTTTACTATATATGTACAAACAAATTGCTATTTGTATTCCATATTATTACCAAGTTTTTATCTTATTACTATATTAATATAACCATGGTTTTATTTCAAGGTAAGTTTGTTACAATATCATTACAATATAAGAGGCATCTTATATCTTAAAGACGCTTCTATTCCCATCAACCGAAGATTCTACCCTACAGTTTTTCAAAGTTTTCATTAATTAATCCCACTTTATGAAGCCTTTTATTTAATATGCCCCTTATATTGTGTATTTATCCCAAAATTATCTCAACTGTATGTTGTTTACAATCATTTTTAACCTTGAGCTTAATAATAGGGCAGACATATGGGTCTGCCCCTACAATAATTTAAGTAAAAATAATAAAGACAGCTTATTCGCTGCCTTTATTGATTAATCTATTTAAGTTGTCCTTGCAATACACCTTCAATGAGTCCCAGTGCTTCTTGAAGCTTGCTGCTGTCTTTGACTCCGCCTTGAGCCATATCTGGTCTGCCGCCGCCGCTTCCGCCAGCATGCTTTGTCACTTCTTTGATGATATTTCCTGCATGAGCGCCTTGTGCAACAGCTTGCTTTGAAGCCATGCCTAAGACAGAGACTTTATCTCCTTCAATAGTTGTTAGTATAACAACACTGTTTGGATACTTATCTCTAAGCTTATCGCCTAAGTTTCTCAGGTCATCTGAACCCATATTATCAAAGCTGTGAACAATGCACTTTACTCCCTTTACTTCCTTTGCATTTGCAATTACTTCATCTAGTGAGCCTGAAGCAAGCTTTGATTTTAGTGCAGATAATTCTCTCTCCGTTTCCTTAAGCTGCGCCATCAATGAATCTATTTTCTTTGAGCTTTCTTTAGGGAATACTTTTAACTTTTCACTGATTTCCTTTACAAGCTTTTCTTCTTCCTTCATTTGCTCATATACCTTTTCACCAGTAATACCTTCAATTCTTCTCACACCAGCTGCTATACCACTTTCACTTAAAATCTTGAACATACCTGCCTGGCTTGTAGTCGTGAGATGTGTTCCGCCGCAGAGTTCTGTACTGTAATCTCCCATCTTAACAACTCTAACTACATCTCCGTATTTTTCACCAAACAAGGCCATTGCGCCCATTTGCTTTGCTTCTACTATGGAAGCCTCTTTAATAAATATATCATGACTATCGAGAATTGCTTCATTTACTAGCTTCTCAACTTTCTCCAACTCATCTTCTGTCATTGCCTTGAAATGTGAGAAGTCAAATCTAAATCTATCAGGTGTAACAAGAGAACCTGCTTGCTCTACATGCGTACCCAAAACTGTTCTTAGGGCTTTTTGAAGCAGGTGCGTGGTTGAGTGATTTCTAGCTATGGACATTCTACGTGAAGTATTGACTTCAGCTTTGCATCCATCTCCTACATTTACTTCACCCTTCACTACCTTACAAACATGTGCAAATCTTCCATCTGCAACCTTTTTGCAATCCACAACCTCTAATTCAAAGCTATGGCTGAAGATTCTGCCTGTATCACCTACTTGACCACCGCTTTCTGCATAGAAAGGTGTTTCATCAAGTATTACGCTTATTTCTTGATCTTCGCTGGCCGATTTAACAATGTCATTGTTGGTCAGTATTGCCAATACCTTACTGTCACTTGCAAGTTTATCATAACCTACAAAGTTCGTTGTTGGTATTGATTTGTCAAGCTTGGAGTAAATGTCCTCTTTCCATGCCTCACCACTAGTATCTGCTCTACCAGCCCTTGCTCTTTCTCTTTGACTTAGCATTTCCTTATTAAAGCCCTCTTCATCTACACTAAGACCTTGTTCCTCTAGTACGTCTCTTGTTAAATCCAAAGGAAAACCATAGGTATCATATAGCTCAAAAGCTTTTTCTCCTGATAAAGTCTTGCTATTGTTTGCTTTCAGATCTTCAACATAACCCTCAAGCATATTCAAACCTTTGTCTATTGTTTCATTGAAGCGGCTTTCTTCCATATCAATTACATTTAATATATAGTCCTTTTTATCTACTAGCTCTGGATAAGCTTCTCCGCTTACTTCAATAACTTTTTGTACAATCTTTGTAAGGAATTTACCCTCAATGCCTAGCAGCTTGCCATGTCTAGCAGCACGTCTTAGAAGTCTTCTTAATACGTAGCCTCTTCCTTCATTACTTGGCAATATACCATCCGAGGTCATAAAAGCAGTACTTCTTATATGATCTGTGATAACCCTAATAGACAAATCCTTGTTAGGATCCTTGCCATACTCTACTCCAGTCAAAGTGCAAACATAGTCTAATATAAATCGAATGGTATCAACCTCAAATATATTGTCTACATTCTGCATTATCAAAGCTATTCTCTCTAAGCCCATGCCTGTGTCAATATTTGGCTTAGCTAATCTATTGTAGTTGCCAGCTTCATCCTTATCAAACTGTGTGAAAACCAGGTTCCAGAACTCGATATATCTGTCACAATCGCAGCCCATCTTACAATCGTCTTTACCACAACTTCTTTCTGGACCTCTATCAAAATAGATTTCTGAACAAGGACCGCAAGGACCTAAACCTATTTCCCAGAAGTTATCCTCTTTGCCCATACGAACGATTCTTTCTTCTGGTATTTTTATATCTTTTGCCCATATATCAAAAGCCTCATCATCATCAAGATATACTGAAACCCATAGTCTATCCTCTGGAAGCTGCAATACCTTAGTGCAAAACTCCCAAGCATAAGCAATGGCTTCCTTTTTAAAGTAATCACCAAAAGAAAAATTACCTAACATTTCAAAGAAGGTTCCATGTCTTTCTGTTTTACCTACTCTCTCTATATCAGGAGTTCTAATACACTTTTGACAGGACACTGCTCTTTCCTTTGGCGGTGTTTCTTGACCTGAAAAGTATGCCTTCAAAGGTGCCATACCTGAATTGATAATTAATATGCTCTTGTCTCCTTGAGGAACCAAGGAAGCACTTTTCAGCCTCAAATGATCCTTGCTTTCATAGAAGCTAAGAAACATTTCTCGAATTTCGTTTAACCCTAGTTTTTGCATTTTTATTCCTCCTCTATTTTTACAAAAAATAAAACTCTTCACCCCCTAAAATAGGGACGAAGAGTATTTCGCGGTACCACCCTAGTTGCCGTGTAAACGGCCACTCGATTGACTATGTCATTGCAGTATAACGCCTGCATCGTCTAACAGAAGCTCCGCAGCAGCTTCAGCTCTCTATCCATGGGCTTTCACCAGCCACCCACTCTCTATAGGAATCAATAAGCTTACTAATCTGTATCATTGCCTGAATATGAAATTATACTGATTATATATTACATTATAATTATTGTCAATATACCTACTTTTATACATTAAGCTTCATGCTTTACATATCGGAGAAGATGTCTCACAGTGAGTTTTATAGCCACATATATTGGTACTGCAAGTATCATACCGACTATTCCCATAAGCTTGCCTCCTATGAACAAAGAAAGTATAACATATACAGGATGCACTCCGACACTTTCTCCGATGATTTTCGGTGTAAGAATTCCGCTTTCTATCTGTTGTATAATAATAAATGCAATGCCGGCGTAAAGTGCCTTTGCCACTGAATCAAACAATGCAAATATCACAGTAGGAATTAGCCCGATAAGAGGTCCGAAATATGGTATTACATTGGCTATTCCTGCAAACAAACCCAGAAATACAGCGTATTTGACATCTAAAATCGTTAAGGCAGTAGTCGTTAATATTCCAATAAAGGTTGCTACTATTATTTGACCTCTGATAAATTTGCCAAAGGCATTGTCTATATCTCTAAATAAT
>JARBUB010000183.1 GCA_029239905.1 Clostridia bacterium | reverse complement strand
CTTTCCAGAAGGTACTACTGGTCTTGGACTTATGGATCTCTTTCATAAGCAAGCCAAGAAATTCGGAGTTGACTTCAAGCTTACAGATGTAAAAGCTGTTAAATTAGATGGTGATATAAAGCAAGTAGAAACCTTTAGAGCAATATATGAAGCCAAATCTGTCATTGTTGCTTCAGGCGGAAAACCAAGATTAACAGGAGCAAAAGGCGAGGATGGTTTTCTTTATGACAAAGGCATATCCTTCTGCGCAACCTGCGATGCTGCAGCAAATACAGGCAAAACTGTGTTAGTGATAGGAAGTGGTGACGCAGCTATAGAGGAAGGCATGTTCCTTACAAAGTTTGCCGATAAAGTTATCGTATCAGTGCTTCACGACACAGGTAAAATGGACTGCAATGAAATTGCAAAAGCTCAAGCAATGTCTAATCCAAAGATGGAATTTATTTGGAATACTGTAACCGAAGAGTTTATCGGAGAGGAACGCCTACAAACAGTAATACTAAAGAACCTTAAAACCAACGAGCTTATTCCAATAAATGTGGATTCCTGCTTTCTGTTCATAGGATACCTTCCCAATACAGAAATTTTCAAAGGAGTCCTAGACATGACTAGAGGTGGTTATCTAATCGCTAATGAAAAAATGGAAACTAATGTCGAAGGGGTATTTGCTGTCGGAGATGTTAGAGATAAATTTCTTAAGCAGGTTGCCACTGCAGTAGGAGATGGGGCTATCGCAGGTTATGCAGTTGAAAAATACCTTGCCGAAAGCGAGATTTTCCAGCACCAAATTATGCAATCCGAAATGCCTGGCATTGTATACCTGTGGAATGCTGTAGATCCAAAGTGCAGAGAGTTATTACCCCTCATTGAAAGATATGAAAATGATTATCAAGGAAAAATCAAAGTAACTAAAGTAGATATTTATAAATCAGTAGGCTTGGCGAATAGACTTGGTATTAGCCAAGTACCCTGCGTCGTAACAATAAAAGATGGAAAAGTTAATAAGGTTATTACAGAAAATATATGTGAACAGGAGCTCGCTGCTTCAATAGACTAAGCAAAAACAAGTGTCATGAATTTGGCACTTGTTTTATTATATAGAGTACAAATCATTTCACCAGTAGCGTAACATAAAACTAGTGCCGACAAAGTCGGCACATCTATTAGTCTACCTTTTTTCATTTTTAATTTTAATTATTATCATTATTATTCCATCTTTGACAATTCACTTAGGAATTCCAACACTTCCTTGTCTATATATTGGTCTTCTCTAATTCTCTCATCAAAATTCTCTGTAAGATAGAACTTTTTCAGCCATTCTTTGATGTTATCATCAAAGACATCATTAATTTCACCCTTGAAATAACCAGTCTTTAGGAGCATCTGTTTAATTTGTATAAGTTGATTGCCTTCCATTTTTATTACATTCCCAGGCTTTGTCTTATAAAAATAAAGCTTATATAACTTAAGCAACCTTTCCAATTCCTTAATAGGCTCTGGATGATCATCTACTCTCAAATCTACATATCTGTCGTTGAAGCCTCCATAGCCGCCTTTGTCCTTTACAATCAACAGTGCTGCAGACTGCTTGCCCCTACTATCTCCACCGGCAGTTTGTGCTGCATCCAAAGCTGCTACTAGCCTATCCGCCAGATCACCCTGTGCATTGTTGAAGGTGTCTGCCAAAGCCTGCACGGTCTCAGGATTCACAAGAATATTGCCCTGACATGCGAAGTTCTCTCCGCTTATACCTCCTGCCCAATTAAAACATAAATTGCCTGAAAAAGTAGCGGAGCCTCCTTTGGCGTCAACTATTCCTACCTGCCTGTATTCTCTTCCTTCATCATCCCTTAGGAGCTCTTCCATAACCTCACTTGCGCTAAGACCCTTTTCCAAAAGCTCCAAGCCCATTGGTCCAAAGCTTGTATTGCACCAAGACTGAGTAGCTATGGCACCTGCCCCTGCCTTTGCCCAAGGCACCAAAGCGCCTACTCCTAGAAATTTGGACTGAACTGCCACTCCCCACTCACCATTTTGTGGATCATACCCTACGATAGAAAATGTAGCCACAAACTTGTTTTTGTTTGGTACATTCATAACATCCGCCCCCTTTGATTAATTTCCAATATCCAGTATTATTCTATAGCTGCCATCTATTTGCCTTTTCCAAATTGAATTATATCTCCCGGTTCCAGAGACTGTATTCCCTGCTTCATCTAGTGAGGTACGAAGATATCTACCATAGGTATAGCCTAGGCTTCCATCCTCTGATACTTCTGCATATTCTGGTTCCCACATCAGTGAATTTCCGCTCGCTCCAAAGGATGTGGACATGGCCTTTCTTATAGCTTCCTTACCCCTTATAACATCTCCCTTAGAGGGCACCATGACTCCATCCTCAGCAAAATATTTTACCCAGCCATCCGCCCCTTCTTTTTGAGTGATAGCAGCAAACTCTCTATCCAGTTCTATCAGCATAATGCAAGTTTCTTTATTCATAACAGCACCTCTTCCTTACAAAAATTTCATATAATATATTTAAATCTACACAAAATGATCTTTCAATGCAAGTACTCACTTTTATAAACCCTTAGAACCGTTGATAATATATTAACAACCCAAAGAGCTTGTCTCCCCATTGATTTTTCGCTCATATTGTCGTATAATTTAGAATATAAAGACAATAGAATTATAAAGTGTTTATGCTTTCAATTGTTTAATATTTAACACAATAAGAAAGGCAGGGGTCATATATGCGAAGTAATAATCTTTTCTTTCACTGTGGTGAGGGTTTTTTAGAAAACCAGCAGATTTTCTTAAACAACGAGGGCACAGTTACAGTTATCGATGGCGACAATGAGTTTATAGTTCAAAATGTTAGAAAGATTGATATTAAATCAATAGAGCATGGCAAAGTTAAAATCAGTTTAGGCCCTCAAGTTACTTTTGTTTCTTCAAATAGGCGGATTGTAATTAATGAAGAAAAGAATAAGGTATGCATAGAAATGCTTAATACAGAAGAGCAGCTTTCTAAATATTTGAATATCGTAGACGCTCAAAAGGCTCGTGGTCTAATAGACTATATATTAGAGTATGCACCTGGCATGTATTCCTTAGAAAACCTGCAAGCGCAGAGCCTAAAGGAATTGGTGATATTAAAAGAAAGCATGGATGATCTGGCAAATTGTTATTAATATAGAAAATAGCCCTTATTCTTAAATGAATAAGGGCTGATTACTTATAAGAATAGAAATGTAACACCAACCAGGGAAACAACCGCTCCTAATATCTCCTTTGGCAGAACCTTTTCCTTAAATATCATAATGGATGCTGGTATTATTAGTATTGGTGAAATAGAAGTTATGGTTGATACAATTCCTGTTGCTGTATGCTGTACTGCCAACAGAGAAAAGGATACTCCCAGAAACGGTCCAAAAAAAGATCCAATTGATATGTTTCTAATAGCTATTTTATCTTGGAAGGAGGCAGCTATCTCTTTCCATTTCTTACCCACTGTAATTATAATGCAAAAGCCCACCAAAGCAGCAATTATTCTAATCTGTGTCGCCGCAAAAGGGTTGTAATCTCCCATTCCAAGTTTACTGAAAATCAATCCAAAGGCTTGACCCAAGGCGCCTATGAATGCAAATAGAAGCCCTTTGGCAGGATGCGCAAGCTTTACTTTCTTTTCATCAGCACTTCGGCTTAATATAACAAGAGCTATCCCACCTATTGTTATAAACATACCAGCCATACCAAGCAGCGAAATTCTCTCATCTAGGAGTAAAAATCCTACGATAGCTGTGATTGGCGGCACTGCCGACATAATCAGCAAGGATATCCGAGAACCAATCATTACATAGGCTTGGAATAAAAATAAGTCACCGATGACAAAGCCTATCAAACCTGAAATTAATAACCAGAACCAGTTTGCACCTGTTGCGTCGATAGGAAATCCTATACCCCTGGTGAAAAAAGTATAAATAGACAGCAATGCAAAGGCAATAACTAACCTGATTATATTTACAGATAAAGAGCCTACCTTCTTGCCTGCTGATTCAAACGCTATAGCCGTAAATGTCCAGCATACTGCAGTAGTCAGCGCAGCCAACTCCCCCAAATGTGATTGCATTAATTAACCCCCATTCAATAATTGTAAGTTTATAAACCCCGTATTATTATAACACAGGAATCCTCTACTATATATGAATTAAAGATCATGTTATGCACATTCTAGATTTATTGTAAGAGTTTGAAATATAGAACGTATAAATAATAAAAGCTTCAATCTTTCGATAGAAGCTTTTATTGATCTTATTTCTTTGAATTTGTTATTATATCACTTATCATTTCACTCATAGCGCTTCTACTCAAAAATGGGGCCAGTTTGGATAAAACATCTGCATTCATCTGGCCTGCCTTCACTCCCACAACAAGCTTTTGAAGTCCTTCCTGGCCAAGAAATGGAGCAAGCTCTATTATAGTTTCAACCCTCACTTCTCCATCAACAACCCTATCCACCAATCGTTCTAGTGATACGCTGCTTAAAAAGGGTGCAATTTCCTCTAACAATTCTTGGTGTACATTGTCATCGGTAATATTCTCAACTAATTGTTCAAGCTTTTGCCTGCTAATAAAAGGTGCAATAGAGGCTAAAAGTTCTGCATCAATGCTCCCTTCCAAAGCCTTATCAACCAATTGGTCTATGGTCCCACTACTGACAAAGGGCGCAAGTTCCTCAAGCACTTTACCCGGGATATTCCCTATCTCCACCTGATGTATAAGCTTTTCTAAATCACTTTGATCCAGAAAGGGTGCCAAGGCACAAATATGATCTAAACTTATGCTGCTAATTCCCCTGACAATTTCGCCAATCGTACTTGGCTTAAGTATTGGAGCTACTTCAGCAACTGCCTGTAGATCTATATCCCCCTTGTTTACCATATCAACTACTTTATGTGTTTTGTGTTCTAATACCTCGTTAATTATGCTAGCTTCTGCAGAATACCTATTTCCCGCAATCTCTCCGCCGCTCAGTATTTCGTCAATGCTTTTGCCAAATGTCTCGGCAATTTTGGGAAGCATCACGATATCTGGCATGGATTCCCCTCTTTCCCATTTAGAAACAGCTTGGTGGCTTATATTCATAATATCTGCAAGCTCTAGCTGCGTAATATCCTTCTGTTTACGAAGCCCACTTATATAGACCCCGATTTTTCTCATATCTAACATATTGTCGCCTCCTATCCATCTTTATGGAAGTGCACTCCATGGATTTAACATTACCATCCTCCGCAAAAGCAGTCAATCAACGGATAGTTGCATTACAAGTGTTTCGCTTTTCAATCAAGAGTTGAACTAATAATTATAGCACCAATAGCCTGCATGCCAAAGCTTTGCCTGTAGTAGTCCTAAAATTCTTATCTATTGCATCTTGCAGTTTCTTCTTATCCTCTTTCATCTCTGTACCTAATAAATTCTCTATTAAATCTGCCTCCCACTGTATTTGGAAATCAAGCCCATCAATTTTAGAAGGTGTATGATGGTTGCCTATTATATGACAAATTCTATCTATTTTATTTGATTCATATCCTACCTTATCTAGAATGAACTTTGCTGCTGTCGGTCCTTCCATTTCTTGATAGATACCATCTATAGATCCATATTTATGCAGCGCTTCTACTGCTCCTATATCATGCAATATAGCTACAATCATTATTAGCTCGCGCTCTTCCCCTCTGATTCCCTCTCCATCCATTATGACTTCAGCATTCTTAAGCACCTTCATAGTATGCTCTATGCCATAGGGAATTTCTTTAAATGTCTCTTGCATTTCTGCTATTATGTTCTTTATATACATTTCAGCCTCCAACA
>JARBUB010000182.1 GCA_029239905.1 Clostridia bacterium | reverse complement strand
CTTATCTGCAATCAGGATTGGATATCCCTCTTGAAGCTTACCTTTTCTAAAGGGATATATGAGAATAACCGCAGCCGCACGTCTTACCCAGAAATCAGGATGATCAGTCCATATAAGTATCTTATCTATTAAGTTATTATATTGACTTAATAGTTCTCCGAAAGCGTGGGTGCAAAAGTCATCACAATCTCCCCAGCCCCTGACATACTCTTTGAGCCATCTTTCAAATATATCGAAGGTCCCTTCTGTATACTGCTTTTTCATTCTAAAAGCCCAATCATAAGCAACAACACCTAATACCCATTTTCGCTTTTCCAGCAGCACTTCACATAAACTTAAGACATTATCAATAGATTTGTCTTCAATGACTTTAAAAGCACTGCTTGATACGCCTCTTATCATTCCCGTAGCGAAATCCGGCTGCTTTGATAGTTCGTCCAAGCGCGTCTCTACTTCGTTCGCTATATCAATTTTCATATTTCTTTATCTCCTTTTTATTACTTCAAATAATCTATTACCTTCTGAATATATGCTTCAATTGGCAATGAACTATCCACAGTCAGATAACTTTTATCATTTGGCTTTTTTGATCTATCAATTGCCCCCAGAAATCTATCTTCTTCGGCTGATTCTATTTGACTTATACTTCTTTCTCTAGATTTCAATCTATTACTGACTTCATTAAAATCTTCTACTCTGCATTCTATATACTTATATTCAGCATTATATTGATCTGCAATTTTGATTCCATTTTCTAATGTTTCTTCATAATAGCAAGGCGTGTCAATAATAACACTTTTATTGATACTCAAATAATACTTACATAAGGAAAAAGCAACATGATATGAAGCATTATTAATCACATCAGAATCGACCCCTGATTCTAGCATCGATGATTTTATAACGTCCCTATCAATGACCACTATATCCATGTTTTTTGATATTTCTTTCGCTAAGGTTGATTTTCCCGAACCTGGAAAGCCTGCCATCTGAAGTAAAAACATAAAATTACGCTCCTTTAATCTCATCAAGTAATATCTTGTTTTGAGGAGAATTTTCAAATGGTTTATCCAGCTTATTGCAAGGATATTTACTACAATAAGCACAATTTGGTATTTCTCTTTCTAGACCGCAAAGTCTTATTTCACATTCTAGACAAAACTTAAATATATCGCTGCCTTTTGATGTACATCCTGTGCAGTTGATATCCTCTTGAGTCACCTCATACACTTCACTTGTATATTGATTTGCAAGTTCAACTTTCTTCTGCTGATTATTCTCTAATGTAGCTATAAAAATCGGGCACTCATTGCAAACCAGCCCACAATACGCAATTATTCGTTCCATAATCTCGTCCCCCTAAATAAATTTATGAAAATACTATTTCATGTACTTTACCTATTGCCCGATGTCCCGGATGCGTTGCTACTGGTTCAAAAAACTCCTCAAACATTGAATTCCATTAGCCTTTGTTGACATATAGAATAATATTTTTCTTATGCATATTCATAAACATCGCAACTTTATAACAATCATAATTTCTCTTATTTTCCAAAAAATCCTTTATTGCATGAATGTTTATAATAATATTTCTAGAATTGGCAATAATGGATGTAAACTAAGTTACGGAGGTGTTTACATGAAAAAATATATAAAGGTAGTTATTATTTGTCTCATAGGGATATTCTGCTTTACCGGCATCGTTAGTTCTGATGTTACGACACAGCCAATGAACAAACTACCTATCGGCACTGGACTACCTGATCCACTCATACCTTTATACCCAAATGATAGAGGCCTGACTACTTTAGATCCTAACAGCGATTATACATCTGATGAAGCCATTTTTAACTCTACTGCAGAATATAAGATCTTTGCTAGGGGTCGTGAGTTTTCAGATAGCAATAACATGGATCCTAAGTATAGAGGTCAACTGAAGATACTGTCCTATACTCTAGGCGCTGGTAATGCTCAACTTGGGACAGCTGACAACAATTATTTGAGAATCATTAAATACTTGGATGCTTCATCAAAGAATATGATGCAAGCTTGTATTTCAGGGCAGCATCTACAGGACTTAGAGCTTACCGTGCTAAAGTCGAGGGATCCCGAAGAAAGATTGTTGCTTATAAAACTTTTGGACATACAAATTGCCTCTCACAACATTATCACTTATAATGAAAATCCGGAGAATACCATTGAAGAAATCGTTATAAAATTTTCTAGGATTGATTATGAGCAGACTGTATATAAAGAAGATGGTACCCCCATGCCTAATAAATTGACTTTTAGATATGACTATAAGCTTGGACGTTCTTACTAATAAATTGTTTTGCATCGAAAAATGAGAGGTCAACTGTTCAGTTGACCTCTCATTTTTAATTCTAATTTGAACAAATAATAATGACGGATTTATGTTTATAGAATAATCTTAACCTGCGTAAATTCATCAAGTCTGCTCTGTACCTCAATAGTTCCACCATGCATGTCAATTACACGCTTCACAATGGAAAGACCAAGTCCATTACCTTCTGAATTTCTAGACTTATCTCCTGTATAAAACTTTTCAAACATCCTTTGCTGTTGTTCAGCCGTCATTCCTTTTCCATAGTCCATAATAGAAAATTGGATTTTGTCCTCTTGCTTTCTAAGGCTGATTTCTATCGACTCATCATGATTCGAAAACTTAATAGCGTTGTCAATTAAGTTTAGCCATATCTGAAATAAAAGCTGCTCATTTCCAGTGTATATTATTTCATCTAGATAAATATTTAGGTCAATATTCTTACTGCTCCATTTGTTTTCACAAAGAAGAATTACATGTCGTATTTGTTCATCCAGTCGAAAAGAGTTCTTTGTTAAATTTATGTTTTCATTTTCAATCCGGTTCAACAATAGTATATTGCCAGATAGCGCTGAAAGACGCTTTGTTTCTTCTGTTATAATATCAATATATTCGTTGCGTTTTATATCGTTTTCACAATCCCGAAGAAGTTTTGTATATCCTTCTATGGATGTCAGTGGGGTTTTGAACTCATGAGATATATCTGAAATAAAGCTATTGCGCATCATTTCCATACCAGCAAGTTCTTTCGTCATCTTATTAAAATTATCAACAAGCTGTCCAATCTCATCTTTGCGATCCCTTTTTATATATACTTCAAAATCGCCCTTGGCAATCTTCTCTGTTGCTGATGTAAGTTTCTTAATTGGCCTTACAATTATTCGCGCTGCAATCAGCATTACAATTGTGCCGCAAAGGATAGAGAGCAAATTATAGCTTAGAATAATGGTACGGAAGTTGGCAAACATATTATTTCCCTGAAGTACTGATACTAAATAAACATCTCCAGATTTCACAACACTTATGGGAATCTTTAAGTTAAGTCTGCCATGGCTCTTATCGTGAAAAGTGATTGGTTTTTCGCTCACTGCCTTAATATTCTCAGCAGAAAGGTTGTAATCTTCAATCAGTTCGTTGGTATTTCCATAAAACTTTACTGTTATAAAGCCTGAAGCATAGAGTTTCTCAATATCATTGGGTGGCATTTCACCCTTCTCATATACATCCTTAGCAGCACTTAAAACGCCATTGAGTGAATTTGAAAGCTCCGCTAATAAGCTTGACTCAACCGTAGCAGCAGCTATAAAAGATGAAGTAAAGTTCCCAAGAAAAATAATTAATAAGAAAATAAGCACCAATTGAGCGTAAATTGACTTTTTCAAGCTTTAATTACCCCCTTATAGCCAAGTCCCCTTACGGTAACTATTTCGAATTCAGAACACTCCCCAAATTTCTCTCTTAAGCGCTTTATATGCACATCCACTGTACGCTCATCCGCATCACTGTCAAAACCCCATATATCGTCCATTAATTCCTGTCTGGTAAAAATCTTTTTAGGGTAGGAAAGAAGCTTGTAGAGCAAATAAAATTCTTTTTTGGGCAATGTAAAAGCGTCTGATTGCATTCGAACCTCTAGACTATCAAAATCAAGAACAATATCCCCAATCTTTATCTGTTTATCACTAGAAATTTTACTTCTGCGAAGCAGTGCTTTTACACGAAGTACAAGTTCTTCCATGTCCACTGGCTTCGTCATATAATCGTCTGCTCCCAGTCCAAAACCCATTTTTTTATCAATGAATGTATCCTTTGCAGTAACCATAAGAATTGGCATATTATATTTCGTATCACGAAGCTCTTTTGTTAGGTCATAGCCATCCATTTTCGGCATCATGATGTCGACGATAACTAAATCTGCATTTGTCTCAGCTAACACTTCCAGAGCTTTTTCACCGTTTTCAGCTTGGAGCACATGATAGCCCTCTTGATTTAAATATATTTCCATTAATTTTCTAATCTTTTCATTATCATCAACCAGAAGAATATTTGCCATAATGCTCATCGCCTTTCAAAAGTATTTTACCATAAGGCCCTATTTATTCATATCGGAGTGCATCTATTGGGTTAAGTTGTGCTGCTTTATTGGCAGGATAGTAACCAAAGAAAACACCAATTGCCATTGAAAAAGCAACGGTTAAAAGTATTGTCGTTATGGAGAAGGAAGGTGCCGCACCCAGAAGTGTGCTTCCTAACAATCCTAGTAATAGTCCCAATACCAATCCTATAAGCCCACCTACGAGGGCAATAATCATAGCCTCAGTAATAAACTGCATACGTATATGATAATTCTTAGCCCCCAAGGCCTTCCTTGTCCCTATTTCTCGGGTTCTTTCTGTAACAGATACCAGCATAATATTCATTACCCCTATACCCCCAACAAGAAGTGATATAGCTGCTATAATTGCAATGGCTAGGGATATTGTTGAAAGCATAGAGGAAGCCATCTCAATTTGATTAGCCATGTTAACTGCTGAAACTTCCCACTTTGGATTATTTTCGTAATACTTTGAGAAGTATTCCCTAATATCCTTTGTAAACTTATCAGCCTCTATATCGGTATTACTCATAATGGTAGCCCTGGAGTAGTTCTTAATAACTTTATCCTGTTTTGCCAGGGTAACAGGTATATACAAAGAAGTTTGTGTATCTTTTTCCGAAGAAGTGGAAGCACCCATAAACATTGCTGAATCTGTATGCTTGTACACTCCTGCAATTATATATGTCTTAATTCCACCAGATTCATAAAGCTTAATTTCCTGTCCGATTGGATTGATACTGCTTCCAAACATATTTTTGACAAGTTTATCAGAAACTACAGCCACACTTTTCCGTCCAGCCATATCACGATCATTAATAAATCTGCCACTAATCATTTCAACATTATTAACCGGCATATAACCCGGATTAACCCCAGAAACTGTAACATTCGCATAAAGTCTTTCATCTTTAACTTGGCCGGAGCCAAGGGACTCATTAATACTAATAGCGGCAACCTGGTCCTTAAATTTGTTTTGGAAGGCTTCTAGCATTTCAATGGTTATAAGATCTTTATCCTCGGCAGTAACCCCTCCGTTTAAGATGGAGTTTGGATCATTGCCCATAGGATTACGAGTGTCTCCAAATCCATTGTCTTTTTCTCGAACCATTATCATAAAATTATTTGTACCTATACTCTGCATCTCTGTTGTGATAGAGGACGTTAGTGAATCCCCTACGGATATGATCGCTATTACGGATGCGATACCTATGATTATACCTAGCATTGTTAGAAATGCACGCATCTTGTTTGAACGTAAGCTTTCTAAAGCTAATACTAAATTTTCTTTAAAGAACATTCTTTTTCACCTCGGTTCATATTTTAAGAGATGGGCGTGTTTGGTACATCACTCAGTATTTTGCCATCTCGGATTGTAATAATTCGTTGTGTCATTTGAGCAACTTCCATACTGTGGGTAATAATGAGTATCGTTTTCTTCTTTTCT
>JARBUB010000181.1 GCA_029239905.1 Clostridia bacterium | reverse complement strand
AATCCGAAGTAGTTATCTATATCTCTTTTATTTATTATTATTTTTCCTTCACCTGGAATAAGTCTAACTCTTGCAACAGAGCTCTTTCTTCTGCCAGTACCGAAATATTGTAATTTAGCCACAGTAACGTCCTCCCTCCGATTATATGTTTAGCTCTAAAACTTCTGGTTGTTGAGCTTGATGTTCATGTTCTGTACCTTGGTAAACTCTTAACTTCTTAAGCATTTGTCTGCCTAAGCTGTTCTTTGGAAGCATACCCTTTACTGCTTCGTATACAGCAAGTTCAGGTTTTGAAGCCATAATCTTTCTGTATGGTGTTTCCTTAAGTCCGCCTGGATACAATGAGTGTCTTCTGAACATCTTTTGATCAAGCTTCTTACCAGTAAGAACAACCTTATCAGCGTTCAATATAATTACGTGGTCACCAGTGTCAACGTGTGGTGTGTATATAGGCTTATTTTTTCCTCTTAAAATGCTTGCAACTTCACTTGCAAGTCTACCAAGCACCTTGCCGTTTGCGTCAACAACGTACCATTTTCTTTCTATTTCATTAGGCTTTGCCATAAATGATTTCATTTCTTACCCTCCTCGATTTGTTTCCTTTTGCTATTAACTCTTCATATTCACACAATCCCACAATCGGTTCATATATCACAGTTAAACGCTGTTTTTTTGTTACATTATATAAATGATCCGGGGCAGTGGATCATATTTTACAACATATCTATTTTAATACATTGTGCCACGCGTGTCAACCTTTAATACAATACCTTTTCTAAATATAATCCATGTGCCGGCAAAGTCATGCCCGCCCGAAGTCTATTTTTAGACTCAATTATATTTGAAATGTCTTTTGAATTTATTTTTCCAACTCCTACAAAAAGAAGCGTACCCGATATTATCCTAACCATATTGTATAGAAATCCATTGCCACGAAATGTTAGTTTCAGAAAATCTCCATCTTGAGTAATTTTAACTTCTTCTATTGTACGAATCGTATCCTTGATGCTGCTGCCTTTTGCCATAAATCCCCTGAAATCGTGAGTTCCCATAAAGGCTTGACTGGCCACAATCATTTCATTTACATTCAGCTTTTCGCAATAATTTATATGATAAGCCAGATTCCTATAAAGTGCAGAGGGCTGCTTGCTATTTAGTATCAAATAGCTATACTCCTTTCCCACGGCGCTATATCTGGCATGAAAATCCATGTCAACTTCACAGGAAGTTTTAATCACAATATCTTTTGGCAATACTGAATTTAAGTTATAAGCAAATTTCTCAGCATTTACTTTACTTTCAATAAAAAAGTTTGCTGTCTGACCAAAGGCGTGTACCCCTTTGTCAGTCCGTCCCGAGCCGTAAAGATTGGGCCTGCTGCCTGTGATTTTTTCAATAGCCGTCTGAATGGTTTCCTGTATTGAATTGGCATTTTTTTGTGATTGCCAACCGCAATAGTTTGTTCCATCATATTCGATAATCAAATTTATGTTTCTCATAAGCTGCTCCTGTTTTTTTAACTAATATATATGTTTTGCACTAAATATTTTACATCAATCATATAATGCAAACATTTTCCTCTGTTCATATGTTGTGAAAATTTCAGCTTGATAATACAAAATCGAATGTTTCTACTGATTTTATAAATGATAAATCTTTTTCGCAACATATAATATGTTTTGCACTATACAGCTTAAATTAAATTCAAATAGTGCAAAACATTTTCCTCTGTTTATATGTTGTGAAAAATACATCTTTGAAAATGCAAAATCGGATGTTTCTACTGATTTTATAAATGATAAATCTTTTTCGCAACATATATCAAGGGTTATTCAGATCATAATCTACTACCTTGTAAATATAATAGCGACACAAAGTAATAGTGTAATTAAGCTTGCTGAATAATCAATGCCTTTAAGCTTAAGCTGCTTCATCCTGGTACGGTTTTCTCCACCTCTGTAGCAACGGGCTTCTATCGCGAGTGCAAGCTCTTCTGCTCTTCTAAAAGCACTGATAAATAAAGGTACCAATAGTGGTATCATTGCCTTAGCTCTGCTAAACAGATTTCCACTTTCAAAATCTGCACCTCTTGCCATTTGTGCTTTCATAATCTTATCAGTCTCATCTAATAGGGTTGGTATAAATCTTAAGGCTATCGTCATCATCATTGCCAATTCATGAGCTGGTACACCGATTTTTTTAAATGGATTCAACAACTTTTCGATTCCATCAGTCAGTGCAATTGGGGATGTAGTCAGCGTAAGTAAAGATGCTCCTGTTATTAGGAACATTAGCCTTAAGCCCATATACCCAGCTTGATACAAACCCTCTTTGGTAATCGGTAAAAAACCAAATCCAGGCAACTTCTCCCCTGGTGTCATAAAGATGTTAAACACCAAGGTTAGTAAAATTATTACTGCTAAAGGTTTCAAGCTTTTAAGTATGGTTTTAGGGGATATCTCTGAAAGCCATATTACCATTCCTAAGTAACCTAGTACATATAGGTATGGAAAAAAACCTTTTATGAAAAATAATATTGATATATATACAATGGTTGCTAATATCTTAATTCTTGGGTCTAGCCTGTGTATTGACGTTTCTCCCGGCATATATTGCCCTATAGTAATATCTTTAATCATACTAATTGCTCCTTAGATATTTAACAAGCTCGTTGAAGGCTTCGTCAACAGATATGCAGTCTTTTATTTTTATGCCCTTCTTATTAAGCTCATTAACAAGATGTGTTACTTGAGGTACATCCAAGCCTATATTCTTTAGCACTTCAGCTTGCATGAAAACGTTTCTAGGTGTATCTGTCAATACAACTTTACCCTTGCTCATTACAATTATTCTGTCTACAAGATTTGCAATATCCTCCATACTGTGAGATACCAGTACTACTGTAAGCTTCTGCAGCTCATGCAGTCTTCTTATTTCTCCCAATATTTCATCTCTGCCCTTTGGATCCAAACCAGCTGTAGGTTCATCCAAAACTAAAACCTTCGGCTTCATTGCCAGTACTCCAGCAATTGCTACTCTTCTTTTTTGACCTCCACTTAGTTCAAAAGGAGATACGTCCTTTAGTGCATCATAATCTAAGCCTACCAACATCAACGACTCTTTTACCCGCAGGTCAATTTCTTCTCTGGACAAACCCAGATTTTGAGGACCAAACGCTACATCTTTATAAACTGTCTCTTCAAATAATTGATGCTCTGGATATTGAAATACCAAGCCGACTGTTTGGCGTATCTTTTTTAAAGAAACACCTTTGGCAGTAATATCAACTCCATCAATTATTATGTTGCCGCTGCTGGGCTTCAAGAGTGCATTAAGATGTTGTATCAAGGTTGACTTGCCTGAGCCTGTATGACCTATAAGACCTATAAACTCTCCATCTTCTATCGTAAGGCTTACGTCGTTTAAAGCCTTATGTTGAAATATAGTGTCTTTCATATATACATGTGTTAAATTCTTTATTTCAACCGGCATAACTCCACCACCATTTCTTCTACAGTAAGCACATCAAGGGGAATATCTATACCCTCTTTATGCAATCTAGCGCAAAGCTCAGTAACCTGTGGTACATCTAGCCCTACACTTTTTAATTTATCTATTTCTGCAAATACCTGCTTTGGGGTCCCTTGCATAATAGCATTTCCACGCTGCATTACAACTACTCTATCTGCTTGTACTGCCTCATCCATAAAATGAGTTATCAAAATGATGGTTATTCCTTCTTCCTTATTCAGACGCTTAATTGTTTCCATTACTTCCTTGCGTCCAGAAGGGTCTAGCATAGCAGTAGGTTCATCTAATATCATGCATTCAGGCTTCATTGCTAAAACTCCGGCTATGGATATCCTTTGTTTTTGTCCGCCTGACAGATAATGCGGCGCATCCTTTGCATAATCCTGCATACCAACTGTCTTCAGTGCCTCATCAACTCTTTTTCTTATTTCATGAGGTTCTACACCCAAATTTTCAGGACCAAAAGCAACATCCTCTTCCACCACTGTAGCAACAATCTGATTATCGGGATTTTGGAATACCATACCTGCTGTTTGTCTTATATTCCAGGTGTTTTCTTCGTTTCTGGTATCCATACCTTTAATATAAACCGTGCCCTTACTTGGAAGCAGCAATGCATTAAAGTGCTTTGCCAAAGTAGATTTGCCAGAGCCATTATGTCCTAAGACTGCGACAAATTCCCCTTTTTTTATTTCTTGAGAAACATTGTCTAAAGCAGTTACCTTATTATCATCGTGACTTATATATTCAAATACAACATTTTGTGCAGAAATGATACTAGTCATATTATTCCTTCTTTACTTTTAATTTGTACTATATTTTGCACTGAGCATTTACATTCAATTAATTTGTGCAAAACAATTCCTTAATCATATATTGTGATAATACAATTCTAATAATATAAAACTGATGCTTCTACTGATTTTATATATGATAAATCTTGTTCGCAACTCATATAAATGAGCTAGTTTAATTATATACTAGTTGTCTAATAATGAAAATACACAAGTGGACGGATATAAGACATCATACCTTACGTTGTAAGATATGATGTTTACAGCCTGCCACTATTTTGAAATATTTCAGAATAAAAACATAGGACTAAGTAAAAACTTAATCCCAGTTATAAAACCTATTATACTAATTCTAATACAACTATTTCCACAGCGTCGCCTTTTCTTGGGCCAACCTTCATAATTCTAGTGTATCCGCCGTTTCTTTCAGTGTACTTTGGAGCTATTTCATCAAATAGCTTCTTAACAACGTCTTCTTTAGTTATATATGCTAATGCCTGACGTCTTGCGTGCAGGTCCCCTCTCTTGCCGAGGGTAATCATCTTTTCAGCTATACTCTGTGTTTCCTTAGCTCTTGTGCCCGTAGTTTGTATCTTACCGTGCTCAAGGAAAGAAGTAACAAGATTTCTTAGCATCGCTCTTCTTTGGTCACTAGTGCGACCTAATTTTCTATATCCTGCCATGTCAGTACCTCCTTCTTAACAAAAATTAATCATCACTTGGTTTTAAGTTAAGGCCAAGTGCTTCAAGCTTTTGCTGTACCTCTTCAAGTGATTTCCTTCCGAGGTTTCTTACCTTCATCATATCTTCTTCTGTTCTTTGAGTAAGCTCTTCAACAGTGTTGATGCCTGCTCTCTTTAAACAATTGAAGGATCTAACTGAAAGGTCAAGTTCTTCTATTGTCATTTCTAGAACCTTTTCCTTCTTGTCTTCTTCCTTTTCAACCATTATTTCAACATTTCCAACATGCTCAGTAAGAGTTATAAACAGCTTTAAATGTTCACTCATTATCTTTGCACCAAGACTTATAGCTTCATCAGGCTTTGTAGTTCCGTTGGTCCAAACCTCAAATATTAACTTATCGTAGTCAGTAACCTGTCCTACGCGAGTATTTTCAACTACATAGTTAACCTTCTTTACTGGCGTAAAGATTGAGTCTATCGGAATTACTCCGATAGGCTGGCCCTGCTGCTTATTCTTCTCAGCAGTAACGTAACCTCTGCCCTTTTCTACAGTCATTTCCATATACAGTCTGTTGTTATCGCCTAAGGATACGATATGTAGATCTGGATTCAGTATCTCTACGTCCGCATCTGTGATGATATCGCCAGCTTTTACTTCATTGCCACCTTGAGTGTCAATCTTTATAAGCCTTGGATTATCCCCATGCATTTTTATTGCTAGGCATTTAACGTTAAGTATTAAATCTATTACATCCTCGGCTACTCCTGGAATTGCTGAGAATTCATGGAGTATGCCGTCAATCTTAATGGATGTAACTGCTGCACCTGGAAGTGACGATAGAAGAATGCGCCTTAAGGAATTACCAAGGGTTTGCCCGTATCCT
>JARBUB010000180.1 GCA_029239905.1 Clostridia bacterium | reverse complement strand
ATCTCCATAACGTTTAGGTAAGCCCTTCTTCAAAAAACTGCCTATAATACCACATACAATTATTGCTGCTGCATTGGCAATAGAACCTAACAAAATCATTTGTTTTCCCTCCCACATCATAAGTAAAATAAATAATTACTATCTAATCTTTTGCTCTCTTGCATAATAGAATAAATATTGCTGTGCAAATCCAGCTAAGTCACCAAATTTCTCTCTGGCGAAATGCTGAATTTGATTCATGGATACATCTTGATGTATATAAAAATGCTCAGTAACTCTTTTAACCCAAACGTCCACCGGATAGGCATCGTGCTTCTGCATAGAGAAAAGCATAATACAATCCGCTACCTTAGGCCCAACTCCTGACAATCGCAAAAGCTCTTTTCTTGCATTAGCTGTAACTAACTGGGTAACTTTTGCTAAATCTACATCACCTTCATATATCATTCTAGAGGTCTGATATATATACTTGCATCGATATCCTACTCTACATAAATCTATTTGCTCCACTTTGGCCGTTCCTAGCTTATCTGCAGTAGGAAAGCTATAATAAGTCTTTCCCCCATAAGTGATAGGCTCCCCTAATATTTTTGATAGCACATCTATACTCTTTGATATTCTAGGTATATTGTTATTGGCAGAAATGATAAAGGATATTAAAAGCTCCCAAGGCTCTTGGTTGAGAATCCTGATACCCCTGCCATATTGGGTAGCTTCTCTCAAAGTACCATCCTTAGAAAGCTCGTCCTTAATAGCCCCGTAGTCCCTACCCAAGTCAAAGTACTTATGCCAAATATCTTCGAATTCCTTTAGGTTGGTATTATGCAGGACTACAGTGCCTTTATCGTAATCGGACTTAACATTCAGCACCCTACCATAAGCCACTCCCGTATAACTATCATCTTCTTCACGATTCCAGCGAAAGCACTGTCCACACTCAAATATCTGCTTGGCATCAAAGTGCTTTACCTCCTCTAATAGCAATCCATTCCGTATTTCACTGACCTTCATGGATATTATCTCACTACTCCTCTAACGATTATATTAACGCTCAATACATTGACCCCTGTCATATATTCAATATCCTCAATAACCTGCTTCTGAAACTCACCCATCATCAAGTCTATTCTAGTCGCAAGCTTAACTGATACATCAATATTTATATGAATGCCCGCAACCTTGTTTTCTATCCTTACCTTCAAAATCTTGTTTATTCTTTCTGTCTTTGCAGCGCAAATTTGAATCATTTGCACCAGAACATTTTTGGACACCTCATATTTACCCAAATAACTAAATGTAGGCCTTATGATGGTCTTCTCTTCTATATTCGTATGCTTGCCTTTCCTACCAAATATTTTAAGTGAATCTATAAAATATCCCGAAAAATCCTTTTTTATCTCTAAGGTAGGTACTGGTATAACATGCTTACCATCTTCTTTTCTAGACTTTCTGGCAATTTCTATTTCCTTATCCGTCGAAACAGATTCAATAGGTATTATCTCACTTATCTCAGGCAATTCCAAAGACCTTCCAATCTCCTGAATCATTTTGATAGAGGTCCCAATTAGCATTATTTTATCCGGCTTTAGCTCTTTGATAGCCGCCTTAACCGCTTCTCTATGTTCATCATCCTTAAAAAGAGCCCTTTTCACAGAAGCAATTTTTGTCTTTTCCCTTTTGGCAGATTTCCCTGCATATACCCTGGTGCCGCCAATTAAAAGTCCATCATCTATTATATAATCAAAACCTCTTTCAGATGCTACCGCAAAAGCTTTATAGCTTTTACCAGTCCCGCTGCTACCAACCAATGCATATACCTGCATAAAAAACCCTCCAAACTTATTGCTCCTATATTTTATCATAGAACTAGGGGTTTTTACATATAAAATAAGAAAAATCCTTCACTACGCTTAGGATGCCCGATTAAAATGAAAGCCTCTTGCTATTTTGCAAGAGGCTTTATATTATTCCTTATCTGCTGGAAAAACTTTGCCGAGTCCTACTATAGTTCCGTAGAATATTGCTACAACAACAAATATGCCAAGCATTCCCATTCCCATAACTTTGAAGCTTTCTATTAATAATTCGCTCATTTCAAATTCCCTCCTAATGTATCAGCGCAAGTATCAATCCACCTGCAACGATAGATGCAATTTGTCCGCCAACATTAGCACTTACAGCATGCATAAGTAAAAAGTTTGTAGGATCCGCTATTTGTGCCTCTCTCTGAATAACTCTTGCTGCCATAGGGAAAGCTGATATACCTGCAGCACCTACCATTGGGTTAATTTTATTTTTACTAAATAGATTCATAACCTTTGCAAATATAATTCCGCCTGCACTGTCAAATACAAATGCGAATAATCCCATTCCTATTATCATAAGCGTTTGCAAGTTCAAGAAGCTTTCTGCAGTCATAGTAGAACCAATTGTAATACCAAGTAAAATTGTTACGATATTAACCAGTTCGTTTTGAGCAGATTTAGAAAGTCTATCCGTAACTCCTGATTCTCTAAGTAGATTACCGAACATTAAGAAACCAACCAATGAAACACTTGCAGGAGCTATAAGTCCAGCTATAAATGTAACAATTATAGGAAAAAGAATCTTAACTTTCTTTGAAACAGGTTGCTCGTAGAAATCCATTCTGATTCTTCTCTCTGCCTTGGTTGTGAGAAGCCTGATTACCGGTGGCTGTATAATCGGCACAAGTGCCATGTATGTATATGCAGCAACTGTAATTGGTGCCACTAGATCCTTTGCAAACTTATTTGCAACAAATATCGCTGTGGGACCGTCTGCAGCACCTATAATTCCTATAGCTGCAGCTTCTTTCAAACTAAAACCCATTAATACTGCAACAGAAAGTGTCATAAATATCCCAAACTGAGCTGCGCCGCCGAAAAGCAGCATTCTAGGATTTTTAAGTAAGGGACCAAAATCTATCATAGCTCCAACTCCAGTAAATACAAGCAGCGGGAATAATTCAGTTCCTATCCCAATTTCTCTAAGTATGTGTAAAGGTCGCAAACCTTCTTCCGCTGCTAGTGGGATGTTTGCAAGTATTGCTCCAAAACCAATTGGCAGCAGCAACATTGGCTCATAACCCTTTACAACTGCTAAGTAAACGAGTCCTGCAGCAATCAAAAACATTATGCCGTCTCCTAAATCTAGAGACATTACTCCATTTAATAAGTCCATTTAAAGTCATCTCCTAACAATTTTGTTTATATTCTTTACAGAAATATAGATTCAACACCATATATTATACATAGTATTGAATCCATAAAAAAGCTTTTTAGAAAAATTAAATATAATTTTATCTTTTTTTGCTGTTTGTCTCTTCACGTTCTTTGATCAAATAGGAAACAGTAAACAAGCTTTCGATTAGATTAACATTCTCAACAATTACATCGTCAGATACCTTCAAATCAGCAGGAGCGAAGTTCCAAATACCCTTTACCCCACCTCTGACTAAAATATCTGCTGCATCTTGCGCATATGCTTTTGGAGTACATATAATTCCTATTGTTATGTCATTCTGCATAATAAAGCTTTCAAGTTTATCTAAATGTAAAACCTCAACATTGCTTACCTTCTCCCCAATTATCTTGGGATCTACGTCAAATATGGCCTGAGTTTTAAATCCGCTCTTATCAAAGCTTGAATAATTTGCAATAGCATGCCCCAAATTACCTGCTCCGATAATTACAGTTCTGTACAATCTATCCAACCCGAGAATTTTACCAATCTCCCTATGTAGTTCTTCCGCATTGTATCCGTAGCCTTGTTGACCAAAGCCACCGAAACAGTTAAGATCCTGTCTTATTTGCGATGCTGTAAAGCCGGTAATCTTGCTAAGTTCTTGTGATGAAACCCTCTTGATATCATTGTTTAACAACTCTCCCAAATATCTATAATACTTAGGAAGTCTTCTAACAACTGCCATAGAAATATTACTAAATCGTTCCATGTTACTCACCCCTAACTTTAGAAAACTAATTAAAATCTCTTAATACTGCTTTTACTATTTTTACTCTTATTGTTTTTTTTGATACCCAAGTATTAAATACTGCAGCAATATGTATTATAATTTATAATAATTTTATAATATACTTTAAAACATGTCAACGTTTTCACAAACGCATATTGAAAACACTTCATTTTGCTATACATTTACAAGTATATTGTGTACAATTACTATAGGTTTTATATAGTATAATATTTCAATTATGAAGGAAATGTTTTGCTTGCAAAACATATTGATATGTCAGGAGGAAATTATGATTGTACTTGCAGGAAAAGATATAAAAAAAAGCTATGGTATAGATACAATAATTGAGAATATAAGCTTTACTGTTCAGGATAATGACAAAATTGGCGTAGTAGGCGTAAACGGCGCTGGTAAGTCTACACTTTTTAAAATAATCACCGGTTTACTAGACAAGGATGAGGGAGATATATTTCTAGGTAAAAATATACGCTTAGGTTATATGTCGCAGGATTTTGAATTTGAATCTGATCATACAATCTTAGATGAAATGCTGACTGTATTTCGCCACTTGATAAATATGGAACGAGACATACGGGATTTTGAGATAAAAATCAGTGAGCATAGCAACACGACTGACTCTGCATCCCTCGATACTCTTCTAAAAAACTATGCAAACCTTCAAGAACAGTATAAACAACAGCGGGGTTTTGAATACCAGAGTCTGGCACGCGGCGTGCTAAAAGGGCTTGGCTTCGGAGTTGAAGATTATGATAAGAAGGTCGCCATATTAAGCGGTGGTCAAAAAACAAGAATAGCCTTGGGTAAAATTTTGCTTCAGGATTTCGATATACTGATGTTGGATGAGCCTACCAATTATTTAGACATTCAGTCTGTAGAATGGCTTGAAGGGTTTTTAAAAGGCCTTCGAGGCGCAATAATGGTAATATCCCATGATAGATATTTCTTAGATATGATTACCACCAAAACCTTTGAAGTGGAAAATAAGGGCTTAACAGAATACAATGGCAACTACAGCAAGTATGTAGATCTGAAACGCTTGCGTCAGGAAGAGCTTTTGAAGGACTATGGAATTCAGCAGAAGGAAGTAGAAAGACAAAAGGCTATTATTGATCGTTTCAGACAGTACAATAGGGAAAAAAGCATCAAGCAGGCAGAAAGCAGAGAAAAAATGCTTGAGCGCATGGAACTGATGGATAGACCTTCAGCCACCCCAAAGGGTGTTAAGTTTACCTTTGAACCTAAAGTAAAAAGTGGAAATGATGTACTTTTCGTAAATGATGTAGCTAAGTCATACGATAAACTATTATTTGAAAATGCAACCTTTGAAATAAAAAGAGGTGAAAAGGTTGCGCTGCTTGGACCCAATGGAATAGGTAAAACTACATTGCTTAAAATGATAATGGGCATCATCAAAGCAGAGGTTGGGAACATACGCCTCGGAACTAATGTAAATGTTGGTTATTACGACCAAGAGCAGGAGAATTTAAGTCAGGATAAGCTGGTAATTGATGAGATATGGGATGAATATCCAGAGCTTAATCATACAGACCTCAGAAGCAGGCTAGCTGCCTTCTTATTTCAAGGGGAAGATGTATTTAAGGAGATTTATAAGCTTAGCGGAGGAGAAAGAAGTAGAATCTCCTTGTTAAAGCTTATGCTGTCCAAATCCAACTTCTTATTAATGGATGAACCGACCAACCATCTTGACATAGTATCTAAGCAAGTTCTCGAGGAGGCTCTATCAGGCTATAACGGCACAGTATTATTTATTTCTCACGATAGATATTTTATAAATAAGGTTGCTACTAAAGTAATTGAATTAGATAGCAAAGGCTGCACCATATACAAAGGTGATTACAGTTATTATCTTTCTAAAAAGCCTACTATTGATTC
>JARBUB010000179.1 GCA_029239905.1 Clostridia bacterium | reverse complement strand
ATGATAATGGGTGGCGGCAGAATTGCTATATATCTAGCTAATTTATTAACTGAAATGGATATGAAGGTAAAGATATTAGAAATAGATAAAGAAAAATGTATCGAGCTTTCTGAGTTATTGCCAGACTCTCTAATAATAAATGGAGATGGTTCAGAAGAAGAGCTGCTGCAATCTGAAAATATAAGTGATATGGATGCCTTTATTTCAATGACTGGAATAGATGAAGAAAATATAATGGCTGCATTGATTGCAAAGCAAAATGGAGCAAAAAAAATAATTGCAAAAATCAGCAGATTAAACTATTTAAACGTGGCAAAGAACCTAGGTGTAGACAGTGTTATAAGTCCAAAGCTAATTACTTCCAATCGCATACTTACTTTTCTAAAGCGTGATAATATAGAAACCTTATACAGGATTATTGAGGGTAAGGCAGAGATTATTGAGTTTATTGCTACAAAGAGCAGTAAAGTATTAAATATTAAAATCAAAGATTTAAACCTTCCACATGATGTCATCGTTGCGACCATTGTAAGAAGAAATGAAATTGTTATTCCACACGGGGAAGATATCATACATGAAGGTGACAGGATAATCATAATTGCAAAAAACAGAAATATTAAGAAGTTAAATGATATATTGGTTAATGCATCGGGGGGAAGACCTAATGAATTTTAGATTGGTATTGAAAAGTATAGGTGTGCTTCTGATATGCGAAGCGATTTCGATGCTACCATCTTTGATAGTATCAGGGATTTATCAAGAGCATAATGCCTTATCTTTTATATATACAATTTTAATAATTTTGTCTGTAGCAACACCTTTAATCATGATAAAAACCAGAACAAAGAACATGTATGCGCGCGATGGTTTTGCTATTGTGGCATTTAGCTGGATTCTTATGTCCTTTTTTGGGTCATTGCCCTTTGTTTTTAGTGGAACAATTCCTTCTCTTATAGATGCCTTCTTTGAAGCGAGCTCTGGCTTTACAACAACTGGGGCAAGTATATTGTCAAATTTGGAGGAAATACCAAAGGATATTTTATTTTGGAGAAGCTTTACTCATTGGATAGGAGGCATGGGCGTTATAGTTTTAACCTTAGCCATATTACCTTCTCTAGGTGCTAGAGGAATTCAGATGATGAAAGCGGAATCTCCTGGTATAAACCCAGGTAAGCTTGTACCCAAAGTGGGAGAAACAGCTAAAATATTATATGGGATATATATACTGATTACAATAGTAGAAATTGTTCTTTTGGTAATGGCGGGATTGCCTGTTTATGATTCCTTTATTCATACCTTTGGAACTGTTGGAACCGGTGGTTTCTCCAATATGAGTCTTAGTGTAGGAGCGTACAATAATGTATATGTAGAAGTTATAATTACTATATTTACATTTATCTGCGGAGCAAATTTTGCTTTGTATTATTACATGCTAAAGGGAGATCTTAAGGCACCTTTTAAGGATGAGGAATTCAAATTTTACTTTGGAGTTGTTGTAATAGCAATTTCACTTATAACTCTAGACATAAACACCCATGTATTTCATAATATTTGGGAGTCTCTGCGATATTCCTCATTTCAAGTTGTAACAATTATTAGTACGACAGGATATGCAACTGCCGATACTGAACAATGGAGTATGTTTAGCAAAATTATTTTATTTAGTTTAATGTTTATAGGCGGCTGTACCGGTTCTACTGGTGGTTCAATCAAGAATATTAGAATTCTTTTATTGTTCAAGGTGATGAAAAGAGAATTGCTGCAGATCATTCACCCAAGAGCAGTATATTCAGTAAGAATAGGTAAAAAGGCGTTAGATGAGAAAACTATAGCTGAAGTGCTTGGATTTTTCGCTATGTATATTATTGTATTTATCGTGGGAGTTTTGATAGTTTCCCTAGATAATTTGGATTGGAGTACAACCTTTTCCTCGGTAGCGGCGACCTTGGGCAACATAGGTCCTGGATTTGGAATCGTGGGGTCTTTAGGAAATTATGCTTCTTTATCTGATCTAAGCAAATTAACATTATCAATACTAATGATTATCGGAAGATTAGAAATTTATCCAATTTTGCTTTTAGGCATACCTTCCTTTTGGAAGCGTGTAAGCATATAGCATAGAAAGAGTCTTATTGAAGGCTCTTTTATATTTATAAGATTGTTAAGGTTTGTTTCAGTTCAATATATTCATGCTATTGGAGAAACCATATTTTACATGTGAAAGATCCAAAAATAGGGCATGAATATATATTTTTATTATTGAACGGAGTAGAAAAAATGTTAAATCTAAACTTTAAAGATAGGGCATTCTATAATAAAATGTTTACGATAGCAGTTCCTATTATGCTGCAAAATCTGATGTCCTCTTTATTGAATATGATAGATACTGTAATGGTGGGGGCACTAGGTGATGCACAATTAGCGGCAGTAGGGCTTGCAAATCAGGTTTTCTTTGTATTCTTCCTTCTGATATATGGTATAAATAGCGGATGCGGCATATTCATAGCACAATATTGGGGAAGTAAGGATGAAGATAATATAAAAAGAACGGTAGGCTTTTCAGTTGTTGTAGGAACGGTGGTAGGATTGCTTTTTACCTTGGTTGCATTATACCTGCCGAGACAAATAATGCAGTTATTTACTACCGACAGTGCTGTGATTGAATATGGAATAATCTATATGCGCTTTGTCTCTTTAGGATATGTCCTTACTTCCATAAGTATAGCCTATAGCTTTGCAGCAAGGAATATTGGAGATGTAAGGGTACCTACCATGATAACTGCGTTATCCCTGGTTACAAATGGGGTATTCAATTTTATACTAATATTCGGATACTTAGGTTTTCCAAGGTTAGAGGTAGAAGGAGCGGCGATTGCCACTGTATTAGCAAGGCTTGTTGAAGTTTTGGCCCTAATTTACTGGGTATATGCGGTGCGCAAAAATAAAGTGATAGCACCTGGGATAAAAGATATAAGAAGACTAAATGTAAAATATATAAAAAACATACTTTTTACAGCCATTCCAGTGATTCTAAATGATGTATTTTGGGCTCTAGGTATGACAATGTATAGTGCGGCCTATGCGAGAATAGGAACCTCAGCCATTGCTGCTATACAGATTGCAAACACAGCACAGAACATTTTTATAGTTATTTCTATAGGCCTGGCCAGCTCCTGTGCAGTAATGCTGGGCAATGAAATAGGCTCTGGGAATAAGGATAAAGCAGTCTTATACGCCAATAGGTTTTTAATCATAGGGACTTTGGCGGGATTAGTACTAGGTGTGCTTCTGATACTAGTTTCACCTATTGTTCTAATGCTGTTTGGCAACAATCAATCTGTACAGCAGCTGGCAAAATTAATCATGATCATAATGGGTATTTTTCTATGGTGCCGATTTATGAATGGCGTACTGGTGGTAGGTGTTCTGAGAAGCGGGGGAGATACAACCTTCTCCATGATATTAGAAACCTGCAGTGTATGGCTGGTCGGGGTGCCCCTGGCATTTGCAGGAGCATTGTGGTGGCATTTGCCTGTGTACGCAGTATATACGCTGATATGCTTTGAGGAACTAATTAAAGCATATTTTGGGATAAAGAGAGTAAAATCTAATAAATGGGTAAGAGATGTAAGATAAAAATAAGGTTGGAATCTGTTATAGATTCCAACCTTATTTTTGAATTATATGATTCTATTGCAAATCATATCAAAATACTGGTTGCGAGTTGTTTTGCTTGAATTATCTCTGTTGAATTCAATTGCATTGTATAAACTTAAACCATATTTACGGTTTGAGTTTGTTCTCTTGCTTTCAACATTTGATTTTCTTATATCATTATCTTTAATCATCAAATTGCTTATAAAGTTCATAATAACGACCTCCCTTGCTATAACGTTCTTACTTGAGTTTTGTACTGTAATTGCTTTCATTCTATATCCATCCTTTTTATTCAATTTATTATCTTATAAAGCTTTTCATCATTTCCATCTGCAACTTATTGCTATTTTTACCTGGATTTATTTTGACGTATTCTAGGGATTCATAAATTGAATATCCATAATCCCTATTT
Source organism: Clostridia bacterium (assembly GCA_029239905.1). Classification (GTDB taxonomy): domain Bacteria; phylum Bacillota; class Clostridia; order Lutisporales; family Lutisporaceae; genus GWB2-37-7. The sequence continues at coordinate 1,856 of JARBUB010000179.1, read as the reverse complement.
GTTGTAGATTTCTCAGATGCATTGATTGTCTTGCGCTCTTTGCGATCTTCATATATATTTACTATACTCATTAAGTTCATGTGATTACCTCCTTATTAAAACAAACTGTTTTGAAAATGTTATAAATGTACACCCTTTATAGCTATGCTCATATTTATCTCCTCCTGTATTTACATATTTTTTCACTAAAAAAGACCATGGATTATCCATGATCTTGTGCAAATGCATCTTAAGGCCAGCAATGCCGGCTAAAATAGGCAATATAAAAGTCACGGATATTTAGCCCGTGACGAATTCTTCGAATCAATAGTTATAACAACATATTAAAACACAGTCTCGGGCCGTGATTTGAAATATTTAATTTTTGAACTGTTTCTAAGTTTCAACATTTTCACGACCTCCTACGTTATTTTTTTTAGCGCTTAACGCTACCAATAAAATATACCATGGGGACCATAATATTACAATTACGGCAGTGTTACAATTATTTTACAGAAATGTTACAAAGTGTAAAATGATACGAAGTTTAACGTACTGAATTACCACCATGATTATTATATTCAGGAGAAAAGAATTTATTACACTTTTTATAAAAAATTCTATATTTTGCTTAGTAGTATAATATTTGCTCTCTCACTAATAGTGTATTACAAAAGACACCTATCTACACTATAAAGAATACTTTAAATCTTTTATTACAATATGCTCACACGAATTGTTTTACATAGAATTCATATAGTGAGAAACCTTTTCCTTGGTCCATATGCCGGTAGATAAAGCAAAGGGCAATGTCTAATGCGACATTGCCCTTCATTTTATGATTTGTATTGCTCCAGATATTCATCGTAGCTCATTCTCTTATCGATCATACCTGTAGGAGTTATTTCAATGATTCTATTTGCTATGGTTTCTATAAATTGATGGTCATGTGATGTAAATAATATATTGCTGCTATATGACTGCAAACCATTATTTACCGCAGTAATGGACTCCAAATCCAAGTGGTTTGTCGGCTGTTCCATTACAAGCACATTGGCACTGCTAAGCATCATACGTGAAAGCATACATCTTACTCTTTCTCCCCCAGATAGAACATTCACTTGTTTAAGTGCCTCTTCTCCGGAGAAGAGCATCCTGCCTAAGAATCCTCTAACATAGGTTTCTGTCTGATCAACAGAATATTGGCGCATCCAATCAACTAAGCTCAAGGTACAGTCGTTGAAGAACTCGTTATTATCCTTAGGGAAATATGCCTTCGTTATTGTTACTCCCCATTTAAAGCTGCCGCTGTCCGGCTCTATTTCACCCATAAGAATTTTAAATAATGTGTTATCAACCAACTCATTTTCACTAACAAAAGCAATTTTATCCCCTTTGCTTACCGTGAAGCTGACATTGTCGAGAACCTTTTCTCCATTAATAGTCTTTGTAAGTCCTTCAACAAATAATATGTCATTTCCTACTTCTCTCTCCGGCTTAAAACCAACGAAAGGATATTTTCTGTTTGAGGGCTGAATATCATCAAGAGTAATTTTATCCAATAGCTTCTTACGAGATGTGGCCTGCTTGGACTTTGATGCATTGGCGCTAAACCTTGCTATAAACTCCTGAAGCTGTTTAATCTTTTCTTCCTTTTTCTTGTTTTGGTCTCTCATCATTACAAGTGCTAACTGGCTGGATTCATACCAGAAATCATAGTTACCAACATATAATTTGATTTTACCAAAGTCAACATCGGCCATATGAGTACATACCTTGTTCAAGAAGTGTCTATCGTGGGATACAACAATAACGATACCCTCGAATTCTATCAAGAACTCTTCCAGCCATGCAATTGATTTGATATCTAAATGGTT
>JARBUB010000178.1 GCA_029239905.1 Clostridia bacterium | reverse complement strand
TCTCTCCAAATCCTCTTCTGTACCCTTACCCTCGGTAATTTTGGTAAGTATCTCATGAAGACGCTTGTTGCCTACTCGGCAAGCGGTACACCTGCCGCAAGATTCGTCAACGGTGAACTCCAGATAGAACTTGGCGATATTAACCATGCAGTCATCCTCATCTAGGACTATCATACCGCCAGAGCCCATCATTGACCCTATTTCAGTCAAGGAATCATAGTCAATAGGTATATCAAGGTACTTCTCTGGAATGCAGCCGCCGGAGGGGCCGCCTGTTTGCACGGATTTAAATTTCCTGCCATCCTTGATGCCACCACCTAAGTCAAATACAATATCTCTTAGGCTGGTTCCCATTGGAACCTCAACCAAACCCACATTATTTATCTTGCCGGCCAAAGCAAACACCTTAGTGCCCTTGCTTTTTTCGGAGCCGATGGTTGAGAACCATTCCCCGCCTCTAAGAAGAATCGGACAAATGTTTGCAAAGGTTTCCACATTGTTAATATTTGTAGGCATTTTCCAGAGTCCAACCTCAGCAGGGAAGGGAGGCTTCACAGTAGGTTCACCTCTGCCGCCTTCTATTGAATTGATAAGAGCAGTCTCTTCACCGCAAACAAAGGCACCGGCACCGTATTTAAGAAAAATATCAAAGCTGAAGCCGCTACCCAAGATGTTCTTGCCCAGCAATCCCATCTCATATGCTTGTTGTACTGCTATTTTCAACCTATTAATAGCTAAGGGGTACTCTGCTCTAATGTAAATATAGCCACTGTTAGCTCCTATGGCATATCCTGCCACAGCCATGGCTTCCAGCACACTGTGAGGATCTCCTTCAAGTATGCTTCGATCCATGAAGGCTCCGGGATCTCCTTCGTCAGCATTGCAGATAATGAATTTTCTTTTACTTTCATTTTTCCTTGTATATTCCCACTTAAGGCCAGTTGGGAAGCCACCGCCTCCGCGACCACGCAAGCCGCTTTTTTTGACCTCGTCAATTACTTGCTCAGGTGTCATTTCGCTTAAAGCCTTTCCTAAGGCTAGATATCCGTCTACTGCAATATACTCATATATGTTTTCTGGGTCTATGAGGCCGCAGTTTCGGAGGGCGATACGTTCTTGTTTTTTATAGAAGGGCATATCGCTTTGTTCCTCAAGCTTCTTTTTTGTTTGAGGCTCCTCGTATAAAAGTTCCTTTACAACTCTACCCTTCATTACATGTTCTTTGACTATGGTAACTGCAGAATCCGGTGTAACCTTGACGTAGAATATGTTATCCGGTTGGATTTTGACAATAGGACCCTGTTCACAAAAACCAAAACAGCCTGTTGTAATTACTCTAACTTCTTGGTCCAGACCGGCACTCATTATTTCTCTATTTAGGCTTTCGATTACTTCAACGCTATTTGAGGCTTGACATCCGGTACCGCCGCATACCAAAATATCCATTCTGTTATACATCCTAACACCTTGACCTTTCTATAACCCAGTCTGTTATAACTTCGCCTTTTTTAAGATGTCTGTCGACTACTTCTCTTGCTCTGGAGGCATCGATATTGCCGTATAAAACTGGCTCTTTACCGGGCATGCTTACTTCAACCACAGGCTCTGCATAGCAATAACCCAAGCAGCCGGTTTGCACCACGGATACAGTGGTAAGGTCTTGAGCCTTGACCTCTTCAACTATCGCATTGATGGTCTCTCTGGAGCCAGAAGCAATGCCGCAGGTTGCCATGCCTACAGATATTCTGATTCGATTGTCGTCATCAATGCTGGTTCTCATATCAACATTTCCTTTATATTTGTCTCTCAAAGCTTTTAGCTCCTCTAGAGACTTTATAGTTGCCATATATAATCCTCCATCTCTGCTATTGCATGTTTTGCTTTATGAGCGTTTGTTCAGCAGGTTCTTCGCTGCCGATTTCTTTTATAATTGCGGACACATCCTCCGGTTTTACTCTACCATGAACCTTACCATCGACAATTACAACAGGAGCCAAACCACAGGCACCTACGCACCTGATGCTGTCTAAGGTATACATTCCGTCTGAGGTGGTAGTGCCATCATGAATATTCAACTGTTTCCTGAATTCCTCCACGATTTTGTCCGCACCCTTTACGAAGCAAGCAGTACCAAGACAGACACTAATAATATGCTTGCCTCTTTGCTGCATCGTAAAGTAGGAATAAAAGGTAGCCACACCATACACCTTGGCGGCAGGAATACCCAGCTTTCTAGCGACAAACAACTGTACTTCAGCGGGAAGATGACCAAATATCTCTTGCGCTTCCCTAAGTATATTGATAAGATCTCCTTCCGCATGCTCCAGACCTTCAATATAACTTGCCAGCTTATCTAGTTTTACCGAATCAACTTTATATTCTCCCATTTTGCACCTGAATAACAGGATTCACCATCCTTTCCAAATAATCATATAAAGTATTTGCAGAACTGATCTTTTAATACCAAAAACCTTCTATATTAGGAAGGTTTTTGGCATCAGGCCGAAAGAAGATGAAGAAAGCTGTATTAGACAAGCCATATGCACTTGCTTTTACCATCTGAGAGAAGTAGAGAAATATAGAAATTTTTGTAAGCTTAATATATTTTCTTTAGGGGTTTTATAGTATAATAGTATAGAAAATACAAAAAAATGCCGAATAATAGTATTGTAGGTAGTTTTATGTAGAAGATCTTTTATAAAAAGTATGTGTTGTATGCCGCATGTACATTCTGATATTTTAATATTTCTATGGATATATGGAAAAAAGGTGGGCACAGCGTTGGATATGAATAGCATTAAGAAAAAGGTGTCTAAACACAGCAACCTGATAAGATTTTTAATAAATGTGTTGATATGGGCACTTATAATAAGTATAGCCCTAACTATAGGATATTTTAGCAGATTAACATTTCATACCATAGCAGAGCTTTTCACAATAATCGTTGCTTTTTCGGCTTTTATCATCGTCCTTAATACATTCACTATTTCACAAAACAGCTATTTGACATTCTTGGGAATAGGCTTCGGTTTTGTCTCCATATTTGAAATAATCCATGTGCTTACCTATGCAGGGACAGACATATTCATGTTGAACAATGCCAATATTTACTCACTAGCAGCAGTCTTGCCAAGGCTTTTTCAAAGTGTAATCATATTGGTTTCCTTTTTGTTTATCAATAAGAAAATAAAAATTGCATTATCAGTTACAACCTATTGCCTAATTTCAATAATCCTACTATCGGGGATACTTTTTTTTGGTAATAGCATAGGAGCTTTTATTGACCATGTAGGGTTCTTAGTATTATATAAGTCCTTGGAGATTACAGCCGCAATGCTTTTCTTAGTGGCATTAATCGCATTGATTATTAATAGAAAAAAAATGAAGTTTAGAATTTTTAAATATATGCTTTTTTCCTTACTGGCTTCTGTCATGGCAGACGCACTTTTGGTAATAGATGCAAATATGAACAGCATGGTAAATGTTTCATCTCATATTTTAAAGTTTATTGCCTTTTTCTGCATTTATAAGGCAGTTATACAAAACACTTTGAGAAACCCGGTAGACTCAATGTTTTTCGAGCTGGACATGGTAAAGAACGAGTTGGCAGAAAAGAATTATGAGGTTTCAAAGAATAATGAGTTATTAAAGCATGACATAGATGATTTACATGCAGTAGAAAAGCTGCTGCGCAAAAGCAAGGCTTGGTCCAGATCCATATTTGAAGGCTCCACAGTAGGTATTGCACTATTAAACACCAACTCGGTTGTTATAGAAGTAAACCCTGCCCTTGAGAGGATTTTGGGTTATAGTGCCAATGAGATAAAAAATATTGGAATAAGCAATATTACACATATTGAAGATATAGAAAATGACAGCAGGCTTTTTGACGATTTAATCGAAGGCACTATAGATAGCTATAAGATTGAGAAGAGATACATTCGCAAGGATAATAAGGTCATCTGGGCCAATGCAATGCTTTCGTACATACAGAATGTTGGAGAGGATTTCCAGTTTATTATTGCAATGATAGAGGATATAACCCAGCAAAAGGAGAATGAAGAAAGGCAGCAGCAGCTTGTAGCAAGATTGGAAGAGACGAATAAGGAATTGGACAATTTTGCATACATCGTATCCCATGATTTGAAGGCACCCTTGAGGGGAATAGGTTCCCTTGCAAATTGGCTGCTTGCAGATTATAAGGATAAGCTGGATGAGGAAGGTGCAGACATAATCAACCTGCTGGTAAATCGTGTGGAACGTATGAAGAATTTTATAGATGGAATTTTACAGTACTCAAGAGTTACCAGGGTAAAAGAAAATTATGTAGAAATCCACATGGATAAACTTATAAAAGATGTTATAGAACTGCTTGCGCCTCCAGAAAATATAAAAATAATAGTGAATTCTGAAATGCCTATTATAATGGGAGAAGTTATTTATATAGAACAGATATATCAAAACTTAATCAGCAATGCTATAAAGTTTATGGATAAGCCGCAAGGAGAAATAATTATAAGCTGCAGATCAAAAGAAGACTTGTGGGAATTTAGTGTATCGGATAATGGTACAGGCATTGATGAAAAGTATTTCAATAAGATATTTATGATTTTCCAGACCCTGCAGCCTAGAGACAAGTTTGAAAGTACTGGAATCGGACTCTCAATAGTAAAGAAAATAGTAGAAACAAGCGGTGGGAAGATATGGTTGGAATCAAAGCTTACGAAAGGAACAACCTTCTATTTTACATTACCGAAGAACGCATAAAACGAATCAATACATATTGAAGGGATGATGAATATGAGAAGCAGAAAACCAATTCTTTTGGTAGAAGACGATTATGTAGATGTAATGACAGTAAAAAGAGCCTTAAGTGAAATAAATCTGCAAAATGATTTGGTAGTTGTAGAAAATGGGGAGCATGCCCTAGATTATCTAGATGATCCTACAAACGAAAGACCAGGAATCATTCTCTTAGACTTAAATATGCCAAGAATGAACGGTATCGAATTTTTACAGATAGTAAAGAAGCATGATCAGCACAAAATTATTCCTATCATAGTACTTACCACTTCATCCCAAGAGGTAGATAGACTTGAAAGCTTTAAAATGAGTGTTGCAGGCTATATTACAAAGCCTGTTATATATACGGAATTTGTAGAAGTAGTAAAGGTGATAGACAAGTATTGGACTTGTAGCGATATGCCCATTTTATAGACTATAGGGGGGATATTATGGATAATAGGGGTTACAAAATATTACTGGTAGAAGATGATTTAATAGATCAAATGGCATTTAAAAAGATGGTTAAAAATAAGGAATTGGACTATGACTTTTTGGTAGTAGGCTCTGCTGAGGAAGCTGCTGCTGCAGTTGAGGACAATACATTTGATTTAGTCATCACGGATTATTTACTTGGTGATGGCACGGCTTTTGATGTTATGAAGCTGCTGCGGGAAACACCCGTGATTATTACAACGGGAGCCGGTAATGAGGAGGTCGCGGTAAGGGCAATGCGGGAAGGCGCCTGTGACTACTTAATAAAGGACTCAGATGGCAATTATCTTAAGGTGCTTCCAATAACAATAGAAAATGTAATAGAGAGAGTAATGAATGAAAAACAGCTAAAGATATTATCTCATGCATTGATGAGCATTGGAGACAGTGTCTATATAACTGACACGGAGGATAATATACTGAACGTGAATAAGGCCTTCGTTGATACCTTCGGATATCAGCCAGTGGAAGTAATGGGCAAGAGCTGCTGTATTTTAAGCAATATATGTGAGAAACAAAAGGATAACAGCTATGGCTGGGAAGATTCTTTTGACAATATGGGTATGAACGAGGTATACCATATAAAGAAGGATGGAAGCGAATTTCCCGCACTGCTTTCCAGTTCCTGCATAAAGGATGACAGCGGAAATATATTAGCTAAGGTAGGGGTAGT
>JARBUB010000177.1 GCA_029239905.1 Clostridia bacterium | reverse complement strand
ATCTTTCCACTCTGAACGATGTTGAAAATGTCCATCGAGTCTCATTGCCTCAAACACATCTAGACTACAAATCCAAGACTTATCTGATTTATGCATTTTTACATCTGCCCAGGAATAATTCAATAATTTTAGTGAATTTAGTTTCTCCAGCACATTTCTTGTATTTTCTGTACGCGCAGTTGACATTGCTTTCAAATATTTAATGAGATTACAGTTACCACAATCAATGTTATAACCGAGTATGTGAATTCTAATCCCGTCTACTGATGTTGAGATTTCAACTGCCGGTATAACCTTCACACCATTGATGACAGCTGCCTCTTTAGCCTCTCTAATACCCTCAATGGTATCATGATCGGTTAACGCTATAGTTTTTACATTATTACGTTTTGCCATTTCTATTAACTCTTTTGGGGAGTTAGTTCCATCTGAATAGCTTGAGTGGGTATGTAAATCTGCAATCATAAAATGATCCTCATATACTTTCTTTCAATTTAAAAGGCAGCACCCTGAATGTTTCTATTCTACTTGATCGCCTTCTTATAAAAAATACAGTTATCTTCTCTCATGGCTTCCTGAAATCCTAGTCTTAAATGTGCTTCTTGACTAATCAAATTATGTTGTTCAACATCTGAAGCAATCTCCCAGCATCCTTGCGCTGCAATCCATTTGATTGCTTCGTCAACAAGCTTTCTTCCAACCCCTGTCATTCTTATATCTTCATCTACATACCAACCCTCAATAAAGCCAATTGGCATTGAAGCTGCAAAATCTAACTTTGGATATAATGTTATCTCAATAAATCCACAGAGCTTTCCCTTCTCACGTTCGGCCACAAAGGTAGACCAAGATAATTCGTTCTTATAAAATGTATTTCCAGTAAGTATTTTCAGCATTTCTTCACGTAAATCATTTTCTTCATGAGCTGGCCATAGGGCATGGCGCATTCTATGGTACTCAGACAATTCGTTACTTTCATCTTTGTTAATTTTCCTATAGTTAATCATGGTTTCCTCCTGAATACAGTAAAATCAGGTATATGGTTCTGTCGTTATATCCTCTGATATTAACGAATGCGATTCTTCTGTGTATATATTTCGATTGCTCTAAAAATTATAATGAACAGTTCGCAGAGTACTTTCCACGCAAGTACTGTCACTACAAAAAATACTAAGCCGCCCAAGAATCCAAGTGGCTTATTATTCACCATTGTCGATGTGTACATTCTTTGTCCATTTTGTGTAAACCAAATATCTTTTTCATATAAATTAGTTAAGTACAGATACTTACCAAATAAAATCGATGTAAAAAACAGAGGAAATAAACCAAGGAAGAAGAGTACCGATATAGCTCTTTTGGCAGTGGTCTCACCGAATTTTAAAAGCCAGTTTTCTCTGCCATTTTGCTTTGCTGCATCATTTTCAATTAAGTCTTCTCCGCATTGTGAACACTTTGTATATCGTTCCCGGTATTCTGTCTTACACTTTGGGCAAATCATAGTATTCCTCCTCTAATAAGAAAATTTAAATTGCATATTTTTATATAGAATTAAGATTGAGTAGCTAGGAGCATTCGTGCAAACTCCTTAGCCCCATTAACAGCTTCCACTGTTTGAAATGATGCTTTATTATCATCGTCTCTTACTGAATACATTCCTGTATAATTCAAACTTGAATGCTCACAGAGACGCTTTATTCCCGTTTCAAATGGTTCTGCTCCATATTGCGCATCATACCCATGTGTAGCGATGATGGCACATTTTTTACTTTCCCAAAGCGAACCCTGACCACTGCCATAAAACTTGTTCATTCCATAAAAACGGTCAAGCATTGCTTTCATTTCAGCGGGGCAATACCATGTGTAAATCGGAGTAGCTAAAACAAAATAGTCTGATTGGATTATTTCTGAAACAATATCCTGCATATCATCATTCTGCTGACACCCATACTCCCCCGTCGCATTTTGGCAAGCATAACAACCGCGGCAAGAGAGAATGGTTTTGTCTGCAAGTGTTATATAAACCACTTGTACACCATTCATTTCCAGTTCCTCTATAAATGGTTTTACCAATTCAGCTGTGTTTCCATTCAACCTTGGACTCCCCATTAAAATACAAACTTTCATAAAACACCTCACAAAATATTACTAAATTTTATTTTACTATTATAACTATATGACTAAGGATTCTTGGCTACCTATTATTGATATGTCGGCTAATCCTTTATCATCTACTATTAAGCTTCAAAATACTTTCTAAAAGTATATTGTTCTTTTACCTTCTCATATCCAATAGCATTATAAAATGAATGTGCTTCAATTCTCTTGCTATTTGAGCGCAAACTTACCGCCATACATTCACTTCTCTTAGCCCATTCTTCAACAGCCTTCATTAATTTTTTGCCTACTCCATTTCCTCTATATAATACATCAACTACGATTCCACCAATTTCAGCAGCATTATCTGCATAGAATAGCTTATTAATGTATGAATGAACCCACCCAACAATCTTACCATCAAGGTTCACAGCAACAAAAACAATATGTTCTTTATCGTTCATTAGCTTAGTCATTCTTGGTACAACCTCATCACTTGTGCATGGATATCCTAATTGAGAACAGAGTGGTACTATCCCATCAATATCAATTGTTTCTACCTTTCTAACTATTATTTCTTTTCGTTCAAGCTCTGACATAATATGACCTCCCCAAATTATCCAAGCAGCTTGCTTAAATAATATCATTTATAAACGGTATTGCCGTTGCTATTGCATTTTTATAGTCAACAATGTATTTTGTATCCTTACTAAATACAACAGCATTTGTTAAGGTAATCTTTAAAATACATGTTCCAGGGTCATTTTCATTAACATGACGGTCAAAATGCTTCAAATACTTTTTTTAGCTCTTCTCGCAATTCTTTATTTGATTCAGCTTTCGGATTTCCAAGATTTTCACCTATACCCTGTGCACACATCAGATCCTTATAAATAGCTACGTTTGATTTTCTTTCAATACTCTCATTTTCTGTGAGCAGCTATGTGTCACGACAAAAACGAAACCATCTTTATAATATCCATCTACATTCCGAACATTTACTCCTTTCTCCGTACAAGTGGCAAGTGACATTATCACATCGTGACCTAACTGCTCTTTCATTAATGCAGCTGCAGATTTAAAAATATCCATTATATACCTCCATCACATTCATATTAAATTACTGCTGTGTACCATCATTTACACATCACAGCTGTCCATATATCGCGCCATGCCGTCGTGTCATCTACCTGTCGTGTGACCTTCCACATTCATGATACCCCTGAGCCGCTCCCCTTGGCGGTACTTGTCCCGGTGAAGGGGTACACCAATTATAAAGATTATAAATTTACTTTGAAAGTTTATATATATCCATAATAATTTCTGAACCATCTGCAGTATTATCAGCATAGGAAGAAATCCATAGGCCATTTGAGGAAACATACAATCTCCAATGAGTTGGATAAATGGAATATTGGCACTCGACTTCATTGCCAATATAAGAGCGAACGTCGGAAAGTATATTAATATCCTCTGGTATTTCTTCTTTCACATAATTGGGAGATTTGATTTCATACGTACTTTCCGCAGATTCAATTTTAAACAAATTTGCTTCAATGGTATATTTGGTTCCTGCCATTTGTTCATTTTTATAGTCAATAGTAGAGGATGACAACCCTGACAAATAGCTTACTTCCTCAAAAGTGTATATACCATAAAAAGATGCGTTTTTACTTTCGTTTGAAGTTGAATTTATTCTGTCATTGCTACATCCAAAGAGTGTGAACATGAGAATGATAGAAACTAAAGTGGTCATTACTTTTATCTTCATACGCTTATCACTCTTGCCTTTTGATTATTATCATGGAGAAATATTTTCTTATTTATAATGCAAGTACAACATGGATGCTGCGACCTATTTTAAAAACTCACTTGAATAGCTTGCCTATTATTCTAATGATCAAATTTATTATAATAACTAATAGCCCTGATGAAATGAATAATAAGATGATCCAAGTCTTCATTGATCTTTGCATATTGCTTACTTTCTCTTCATGCTTGTAAAGTGTCTCTTCTTCAGCATCCTCTTCCCCGCTTCCTTCCTGTTCTGTTTTTATCAGTTCCATCGCAACTTCATATTCACTTTCTAGTACATATATATCCACGCCCTCAACTGAGTTTCCCATATAAATGCTGAGATACCCGCCTGCATCGCGGTGTTTTCTCTTTAGCTTGATACCATTTGAACTCAAAATCGATTCAATGATATCTGCCTCGAATTCATTTCTCACGTTTATAAGAAACACCTCATTTTCATTTAGTAACTCAAACGAGATATCTTTTGGTTCCTGATCTGGTAATTCCTCTACAAGTGAACAATTACAAGTTGAACAAACCTCAAATCCATCCCTAAATTCAGATTTACAATTCGGACAATACATTATGAATCCCTCCTATGTGCATATATACTAAAATTCACCGCAATACATGCTGCTTATCATTATTAAAATAATGTTCCTCACTCACGCGCTGCTGAGTCATACCCCATAGACTTATTCAAAATCCATTCATCTCTAGTAATAGCCATTATACAATAATCTCTGTAATCTCCTTGCTCGAACTTATATTTCTTTAATACTCCTTCTATAATAAATCCAACCTTTTCTCCAATCGCTCTCATTCCCATATTCTCAGTTCTTGTCAAAAACTGTAACCGCATAACTTGTTTACTATTAAAAAGGTATTCTACAAATAACTCTAAACATTCCCTTCCAAATCCCTTACCTCTAACAGAATCTTCAGCAATTAAAATTCCAATTTCTAAAGTAGTATTACTTCCAATGACTTCTCGATAATTCATAATTCCAATTGGATTAGTATCGCTATCTTCAATCATTGTATAAAGCTTGCTTTTATCTTTAAATAAAGTATCCATCCCTTCTACAAAAGATTCCTTATAAGTCAGTTGAGCATCCATAAATCTTCCAACATTCTCTTGTTTACCCATCCACCTATAAAATAACTCTAAATCAACTTTCTCTAGTGGTCGAATTCGAATCTTTTTTCCTACTAACATTTTATTCCTCCACTTTATAATTTATTTCTTAGAGCTGCTTCACTAGTAATATTCCATGATAATTATCTCCGTAGATATTTGGCAATACTCCCGTTGGCAAATATCCCATTGATAAAAACCAATTATATTCTTCTCTGTCTACAGCATGTACATCTCTCAGTTCTTCCCAAGGCTTGCCGAGTTCCCTATGATGGCACGATAATCCCCTGGTCCCTATAGTGAATCTCATAATGGAGAAGCCTTTACCTCTCGCCCAGGCTTCTGATGCCTCAATTAGTGGTTGCAGCTCTTTACCTATCTTAAATAATCCATCATTGTCATACCCAAGACATTCTATCTCCCCAGTCTTATAGAGATGCAAGGACTTACATAAAACCCATCCTTTTGGATAATCTTCTGAATCTGCAAAATACCATCCGATTCCCGTGCTTAACTGATTCTTAGCTCCTTCAATGTCCCACCACGCTGGCTTGATTCTAGCCATAAATCCAGCAACAATACTAATATTATTTTCATCTATCTTGTATATCTCCATTAAAACACCCCTTTGACCTATGATTTTCTCAATATATTCGATATCGTCTACACATAAAAACCAATCGCATATACTGTTATGTAAGCACTTCCTTAACCTTCATATATTGCTCATGTACCATTTCTCTTGCCTCAGGACAGAGTTTGCTCATGCTTCTTTCAATTTTATTCAGTACCCATTCTTTCCCCTCATCAATTCCCATTCCATAGTTAACGTATACTAAATGCAACAATGAAGGTACTTGAAATACATGAGTCATTGCATCTGCACTGGCAATACATTCGGCTTCTGCAGTCAATCTCTTCATAGGTACA
>JARBUB010000176.1 GCA_029239905.1 Clostridia bacterium | reverse complement strand
ATCTGATACTCTTCCTTGGTCAGTTGATCCTTCTTATTTAAAATCGAGTCACTGATGCCAATTTTGCCTATATCATGCAGTACTCCAGCAACCCAGATATCTTCCACATCACTTTTGTCCATATTTAATTCTTTTGCTATAAAGGTTGCATATCTCGCTACCCTTATTGAATGGCTTTCAGTGTACATATCCTTTGCCTCTATGGTATTTACCAGACTTTGTACAGTCTTTAGATAAGAGGTCTTTACGTTTTCATATGCTTTTGCATTATCAATACTTAGCGCTATACTATTGCTCATGGAGATTATTAATTCAATTAACGCATTGCTAGGCTTTGTCATTAGTATTGTACTCATTAATCCTATATCTCGACCATGAGCCACAAGAGGAGTAAACAATGTACAAATGGCACCCTCTTCGCGGTATAGCATTTTGAAATAATCATTTGGAAGCATTTCTTCATTTATATACTCAATAATAAAGTACTTTTGATTGCCAACAAGTTTTTTAATATTGCCTTTGCTTGAGTCAACATTCACCATACTTTTGTCTTCTAATCTTATTCCCTTGACAGCCTTTAAGGTATATTCATCCGTGCCTTCACTATACAGTCCTACAGTGCAGCATAGAGCTTTTGCAGCTGTTCTGACTTTATCAACTACAATGTCAAGCATCTCATCTAAATCCAAGGTCTTAGTAATTGCATTGGTTATCTCATTGATAGCCTGTAGTTCATTATAGCGGGAACGCAATTCATCTTCCATCCTTTTTCTTAGGGTGATATCTCTGGCTATCGCCTGTATACCTACGACTGCACCATGCTCTATTATCCTTCTAGTGATGCACTCCAAGTAAAGCTGCTCTCCATCCCTTTTCATCATACTAAGATGAAATTCGTTGTAATCCTTTTCAAAGGAGCGCTTCAATGTTTCCTCGTTTAAATCCTTACTCATAATTTCCTTTAGAGCTTTGCCTATTAACTGCGACGCGGGATATCCAAGTATTTCTTCTACAGAGCTATTTACATAAACAATCTCAGTTTCATTATTTATAACAATAACTAGGTCAGAAATATTATTAACCAACTTGCGATATTTTTCCTCTGACTCATTAAGCTGCTCCATGGTGGCGCCTAGCTGTTCATAGGAAGCCTCCAGTTCTGCGTTCATTTCCTGCAGATATTCATTCTTCTCATACAACTCTTCCGTTCTATTAAATATATCTTTATAGGATTTATTAAGGTTATCTGACATTTGATTAAATGTATCTGCCACAATCTTAATCTCATCCATACCTTCTAAGGTAATCTTATGATCTAAATTACCAATGGATAATTCCTGTACCCCATCACGCAGCTTAAGCAATGGCATAGATATAGAATTCGATAAATATATAGATAAGAATATAATTAATAGCAGCACTGTTACGCCTAATATGGTTATATAGCTGTATATATCATTGTTAAGCAATCCTACGTTTTTAGCAATACTATTTGCATTATATAGTACTACGATTTTCCAGTTGGTCGTATTCATTGTAGAAAAAGTACATAGCCAGCTTATCCCATCCCTATTTATATCATGAGTGCCTTGCTTTAATGTTAATATATCTGATGATACATCATGTAAAACAAAGTCCTTGTCAGATGCATTGCCCTGCACAATATCGCTATTTATGGTGAATTTTATATCGCCTCTATTGTTTAACATAAATATTTTAGAATCAGATAAAAGCTTTGAACTTGCTAGCTCTTGCTCAATATAAGAATATGTAAGATTTGCCACTAATACCCCATCCAACTTATTCTCCTTATCATACAACGGCACTGCTAGTCCTATGGTCTTCAGCCTGCTTATTTCATCATCATAAGGCTCAAGCCATACCAGCTTCTCTTGCATTGTTGCACTTCGATAAGGAGCATGAAGTGTATAATCATCATAATTCATAACACGCCCTGTGTTTGTGACAAGTTCACCTTTGGTATCAACTATGTAAAGGTTTAAAAAATGTTCATTTATATCAGCCTGTTTTTGAAGAAAAGCAGCGATTCCTTGTGTTGAATTATCTATATATGAATAAGACTTCGCAATAGAACTTACGATCTTCTCTTGCTTTTCAAAGAAATAGTCAATATCTTTAATATGGCTCTGTATGCTGCCATAAGCCGTGTTTCTATAGTCCATCTCCAGCTTGTGATCTATTCTGGCATTAATAAATACCCAAAACAATAAGGATGGCAAAATTGCAGCAATAACAAAGTATGTAAATATCCTTAGTTTAAGATTCATTTTTTTCAAAGCAATATCCCCCGAATAAAGTGAATTATAGACTTAATAATAATTTGACATAAATCGATTAATACCTTCTTTAATTTCGAGTTTGCTTCATTTTTTTGTATAAACTGCCACCTTTATACTAATTTTTTGCAAATAAAAAAACTTGTTTTTCAACAAGTTTTAAAATTGAAGGCCGTGCACCTTTATTCGACATATTCCTACAAGCGTTACCCAAGCAGTTAGCTCCTATCAGGCGACCCTGCGGCACATGAAAGGGTTCACTTACCGTTGCTTCCTTCCGGACCTGGCGGGGTTTATGAATTTCCATTGCGTAGGACCCAATTATCAACACCACTTACTTGAGGCAGACCTTACATGAACATGCCTCATCAAAGGAATTCAATCCTGCTATTGCGGATTGCAGGTTACAGGGCACCGCAGTCTCCCCATCTAGCACGGCCAAAATTATAATCAATTAACTATTTCATTATATTATGATTGATTACATAAGTCAATGTCTTATATAAGCTAAAAACACCAGTTTATGCTATATGTTTTGCACTAAACCTCTTGCATCAAGTCAAATGTGCAAAACATTTTCCTTAATTCATATGCTGCGAAAATACAGCTATGATTGTTCTAAAGCAGAAACTTCTAATGATTATCCTTTTGTACCATATTAACTAACATTTTTGTAAGTGTTTTTCTATCATCATCATTTCCAGATCTCCAAAGCTCCTGTAAAACCCTTTGCTCTCTGTTTTCTGGGTCGACATTGGCATTCAGCAAATCCCCAACCTTTGTTCCTATAGTATCAATTGTATTTTCAGACAATCCTATCTTCTGGCCTATGTTAACTGCCGATCCCAAGGTTTGCTTCCACTTATCCCAGTCACTAATCATATCAATATTTTTTAAATCCATAATTACACTCCCTTTTATTAGTTTTGTTTTCCTTCAACAGCGCATAACAGCAGCCCCGCCGCAATGCCTAACCTTCTATCTAAAAGTCCTTCCGCTTCCCTGGTATACTCCACTCTGACTTTGCTTACAAAAGGGTTTGCGCTTTGAACATAAGTGCAAACCTTTGTGCCATTGATCTCAGCCGTAAAGGTTTGAGGTATTATATTGATTAATAATCTTCTTACCAGCGCCAATGCTAGATTATCTTCCTTTATGGTTCCAATCTGCTTGTCATTATTATCTAAGAACTGCCATTCATCCTTTAAAATTGATTTCATGCCCTTACGCTTAAGCACACCTATTCTTTCATTTCTCTCAGATTCATAAACATCATAGGTAGCTCCCAAGTCAATAATATTCCTTGCCTTGATTACCAAAACTTCTTCCTTCATATCATCGCCGGTATATAGTCTGATATCTTCTTTAAGCTTAAAAGCCTTGAGATTTGCGTAAAGAATTGGATTATCCTCCCCAGCAAATACACGGAAGGAGGCTCCAAAGAGCTTTATTACTTTTCTTCTTATTAAGTATTTATCAAATTGAAATCTATCCATTCAATCACCTTCTATCCTATTTTGCACAAAACAGATACTCCTGCTGGTTTTGTATATGATAAATCCTTTTCACAACATATTTATTATTATATATTATAAGGAATTTGCAAATTCGATATACTTGTTTCTTATATCCTCATTTTCCTTAATTTCTTCGATGCCTTCAAAGTCCTTTTCTAGTTTGTCTAAAATAGTGGAA
Source organism: Clostridia bacterium (assembly GCA_029239905.1). Classification (GTDB taxonomy): domain Bacteria; phylum Bacillota; class Clostridia; order Lutisporales; family Lutisporaceae; genus GWB2-37-7. Next base: position 2,552 of record JARBUB010000176.1, on the reverse strand, counting down.
TCCAATTTGCGTTCAGCTAAATTAAAAATGGCATTGTCTTCTTTGTCTATGTGCTTTGTAAGCAGCTGCTCATAGCCCATTGCATGTGCTACAATATCTACCCTGGCATCCATATCTCCATCCTTATATCGTTTCATTGCTTGTTCTAACTCATAAATATGTGCCCTACCAAAATCGTGCTCCGTCAACATTCCTTCTATGGGTCCTGCTCCAATATCCTTGGCAAGCTGGTCTGCCATGATATTAAACAAATGTTGTTCTTCCTTTTGATGATGATATTTATCAGCATAGTTTCTTACAAAGTCAATTATTTTTTCAAAAACTTCTAGCTCCACTTTGTTGCCATTTACGATGCCGATGCATTGCTTTCTAATGCCTGCCAAAACCTTCTTAATATAAATGTGTTCGTTTCTAAGTACATCAGTAGATTTCAAACTTATCCCTCTCTTTCATAATCTATATATTCTTATCATGCCCTAGAGTAAAAAAAATATATATTCGCTTACCATTACAATCAGTCTTTTATGGCTGTTTTATGCATATTTAATCTATAGAAGGGAGTGATAATATGACACCATACCTGATCATATACAGCTGCAAAAGCAGTGTTCGAAAGTTCAAGACTGCAGATGCCGTCATAAGAGATTGCGCTTGGGACAATTGTTGGTTTTATCATTTAAATAATACCTGGATCATAAAATCAAAAATGACCGTTGATGAAATAGGTACAAAACTTTTAGAAGCTGTTGATAGTCAAAATGACTTTTTAATAATTGAAATTGCAAACAATTACGCTTGCTGGCTGCCACAAGAGGCATTGGATTACATGAAGGATAGAATATTTAATGAGAATGAGGAGGAGAATGAGGAAGTGGAAGAAAATTAATAGAAGCTGCTCATCATTAAATGAGCAGCTTCTATTTTTTTTAATTATTGTACTACAGGGAATCCTTTGTTTAACCAACCTGCAGTTCCTGTAGCTGGTGTTCCCATACCTGAATGCATTGATACTGCATCATATCCAAGTAATCTCAAACCCGCAACAACCTGACCTGCCGTTTGTCCTGTATAGCAATAAACTACTATTTTTTTATCTTTTGGCAGCATATTGAATTGCTGTTCCATGCCTTTTCCAAAAGGTACATTTATAGCACCTTCAATGTGTCCCTTAGCATAGTCCTCTGCTTTTCTAACTGATAAGAACATTGCGCTTGCATCCTTTGTATCAACTAGCTTCTTTGCATCATCTTCGCTGATTTTATAGTTTGCATATGTTGTACCCTTTACTGCAGCCAAGCCGTCATAGTATGCTGTAATAGCTGCCTTCACTTCCGGTTTCACTGTGGCTGCTGTAACTGCCGGGAATTCATTTGCTGTTGTTTCTGTAAGGTCAGCAATACCTTCAACTTTAGAAATTCCAAGATTCCAACCTAGATTTACTGATTTTGCATTAATACCTGCGATGTTTAAAGTTGCTACTGCCTGACCTGCTGTTTGGCCTGTGTAGCAATAAATCATAACTGGCTTATCTGCTGGGAGCTTATCCAAACTAGCTGCTACTGCAGGTCCCCAAGGAGCATTTACCGCACCCTTTACATGGCCCTTTGCATAATCTTCTGCTGACCTAATATCTAGGATAAGCATATCTTCTGCTGCTTTAACTTTAGCTACAAAGTCCTTCTCTGCTATTTTGTAAACATCTTGAGGCATATTTGCAAAGTATGCATTTGCCGCTTCTGCCAAAACATCTGTCTTTGGTGCCTCTACTACTGGTGCTGGAGTCTCAACTGCTGGTGCTGGAGCTACTGCTGGAGTTTCAGGTGTCTTTGCACATGCTGATAAACCAACCACCATAACAAGTGCAATCATTAGTGAAACTGTTTTCAATACTCTATTTTTCAATTATAAACCCTCCCCTATTTCGTTATTGTTATTTTTTTGTCATATTAATTATATCAATAATGTTATTTTTTTGTCATATTAATTATATCAATAATAATCCCCTTATACATAAGTCGTTTTGCTTATACTGTATAATAAGATGTTATATTCATACTCAATAAAAAGATCAGCCAACATTGCAATAATCTATGTTGGCTGATTTTTTTATTTATGAATTATCCTTGCCATTTGGTTCTACAGGTGCCGGTGCAGGTGTCGCGGTTCCAGGCTGGGCTGTATTGCCAACAATAGCTGACCATTCCAACCATGCACCATCATATACCTTAATATTTCTATAACCTGCATTGTACATTGCAAGATATGTTTGTGCTGCTCTAACAGAAGTTTTGCAATACATAATGACCTTTTTATCTGGTTTTATTCCATTCTCAATATATTGAATCTTTATATCTTGAACGGATTTATATGTACCATCATTATAATTATTTTCTGTATAGTTTACTAAAACTGATCCTGGTATGGTACCTTCGGCATTTTCTTCTGGTGTACGAGTATCAAGAATTACTACACCTGCTTGAGGTTGACTAACCTGTGCCTTTACGTCATCAATAGTCGCAATACCATCGGTGTTCTTATCCTTTACTGTAAAT
>JARBUB010000175.1 GCA_029239905.1 Clostridia bacterium | reverse complement strand
TAGAAGCAACCAAAGAATCACGAATCAAAACCCTGAGGGAACCTATGAAGCTTTAAACAGATTCGGCAGAGACTTAGTCGAAGATGCAAATAAAGGCAAATTGGATCCTGTAATAGGAAGAGATTCAGAAATCAGAAGAATTATACGAATTCTGTCGAGGAGAACCAAGAACAACCCTATATTAATAGGAGAGCCTGGAGTCGGCAAAACAGCCGTTATAGAAGGCTTGGCCCAAAGAATTATGAAGGGTGACGTACCTGAGGGTTTAAAAAACAAGACTGTTTTTTCTCTAGATATGGGCTCCTTAATAGCCGGTGCGAAGTATAGAGGCGAGTTCGAGGAAAGACTGAAGGCTGTACTGAAGGAAATTGAAAGCTCAAAGGGTAAAATAATACTCTTTATTGATGAAATTCATAATATTGTTGGTGCAGGTAAGGCAGAGGGTGCAATGGATGCCGGCAACTTATTGAAGCCTATGCTGGCAAGAGGTGAATTGCATTGCATAGGTGCGACAACTTTAGATGAATACAGAAAATACATCGAAAAGGACGCTGCCCTGGAAAGAAGATTTCAACCGGTAATGGTAGACGCGCCTGATGTAGAGGATACAGTATCCATACTAAGAGGACTTAAGGAGAAGTTTGAAATTCATCATGGTGTAAGAATTCAAGATAATGCATTGATTTCGGCTGCAGTACTTTCAAACAGATATATAAGTGATAGATTCCTGCCGGACAAGGCAATCGATTTGATAGATGAAGCGGCAGCAATGCTAAGAACCGAAATAGACAGTATGCCTAGCGAGTTGGATGAAATTATGCGTAGAATCATGCAGCTTGAAATTGAGAGAGAGGCACTGAAAAAGGAAACAGATAAGCAATCTGCAGAGCGTTTAGGGGATATAAACAAAGAACTGGCAGACCTTAAGGCTGGAAGCGACTCTATGAAAGCACAATGGGAATTGGAAAAAGACAACATCAAAAAAATTAGAGAAATCAAAAGACAGATTGAAGAGACAAAGCATGAAATGGAAAAAGCAGAAATGCAGTATGACTTAAATAAGGTGGCAGAGTTAAAGTATGGTAAACTCATAGCCTTGGAAAAAGAGTTAAACGATGAAAAGGCAAAGATGGAGCAAAACAAAGGAATGGGTCAGCTCTTAAAGGAAGAAGTAACCGAAGAAGAAATTGCAGAGATTATTTCTAAATGGACAGGAATTCCCATTACTAAATTAATAGAGAATGATAAAGAAAAACTTTTGAGACTGGATAACATATTGCATCAGAGAGTAATAGGGCAGGAAGAGGCTGTGACAGCTGTGGCAGATGCAGTAATCAGAGCGAGGTCGGGACTTAAGGATCCACAAAAGCCAATCGGCTCCTTTATATTCCTAGGACCAACGGGGGTAGGTAAAACAGAACTGGCAAAGGCACTAGCGGAATCCTTATTTGATAGTGAAGATAATATCATCAGAATTGATATGTCCGAATATATGGAGAAGCATACAGTCGCAAGACTGATTGGAGCGCCTCCGGGATATGTGGGCTATGAAGAGGGCGGACAGTTAACTGAGGCAGTTAGAAGGAAGCCTTACTCTATTATATTATTTGATGAAATCGAAAAGGCTCATCATGATGTATTTAATATATTCCTTCAAATATTAGATGATGGACGCTTAACTGACAGTCAAGGGCACACTGTGGATTTTAAAAATACTGTAATCATCATGACCTCAAATATTGGAAGTATGTATCTATTGGAAGGCATGAACGATGACGGAGAATTAGATCCCAAAGCTGAAGAGCTTGTAACTGATGAATTAAAGAGACAGTTCCGTCCAGAATTCCTAAACAGAGTTGATGATATCGTTTTCTTCAAACCTCTGCTAAAGGAAGAGGTTAAGAAGATTATAGACATACAATTTGAAAAGATTGCAGAGAGACTTCAGGATAGAAATATCACGATTGCTTTGGGTGAAAATGCGAAGGTGCAAATTATCGATAACGCCTATGATCCTGTTTATGGAGCAAGACCAATCAAGCGATACCTGCAAAAGAATATGGAGACATTTATAGGCAGGGCACTGATTGCAGGGGAAATCAGTGACGGAGATAGTATAGTGATTGACAGCGTTGAAGGCAAACTGACATTTAAAAAAGAGTAGAGAAAAGGATTTATGCAGCTGAGCGGCAGTTGGGTAGCTGCCTACAGCTACCCTTATATACAAGAGGTGAAAAAAAGACCAACCATCTTTAAAATTGATGGTTGGCTTTTTTAATTATCACTTAATGAAAGTATGAAGTTGGTTATAATATAAATCCCGTAGAAAAGCGCTTCCTCTGAGACATCGAAATTGGCTGAGTGCAAAGGGGAAATTCCTTTGTTCTCATCTGCGATTCCAAGTCTAAAATGTATTGAAGGTACCTTTTCGGCAAAATAAGCAAAATCTTCTGCTGCAAAGGTCTTTTGTAAGGGCAATACGTTATTTTCTCCTAATAGATCTTTGGTAATGCTTGCAAAACGATTTGCTAAGGACTCATCATTTATGAGCGGAGGATATTGAAAGCTATAATTTACTTTTACATCACAACCGTATTTATCAGCACATAAAGGTGCTGTCTTCTGCATATCTTCATAAATTTTGTTTCTAAGACAGTTGTTAAAGGTTCTTACGGTTCCTTGGATGATGCATTCGTCTGGTATCACATTCGGGGTATTGCCACTCTGCAGGGACGAGAATGTAATAACGTGAGCATCAAGAGGATCTATTTCCATGGTGTTTTTTTCATTCATCGTTTGGATGAAATCAATGGCCGGATACAATGGGTTCTTGCAAAGATAAGGCATGGCAGCATGACCACCCATGCCTTTGAATACAACCTTGAAATCGTCAACTGAGGCCATTGACGGTCCACTGGCGGCCTCGACTGTACCAACGGACAAATTTGGCCATACATGGAATCCAATCATCTTAGTAACATGGGGATTCTCAAGTACACCTTCCTGTATCATAGGGGCCGCGCCGCCTTCCGCCTCTTCTCCGGGTTGGAAAATGAATTTAACACATTTCTTATGGCCCAATTCCTTCAGAACAAGTGCAACGCCTGATACAATGGCCATGTGATAATCATGACCGCAGGCATGGGAAACGCCATTGACTGGAAGTGCATCCATGTCTGCTCTTATGGCGATGCAGGAATCTGCGTTGTTTAGTACAGCCACAACTCCTGTTGATACAAGTTTACTAGTGGGAATTTCAATAGAGTTAAAAAAATCTATAATTATTTCTTGAGTCTTGTACTCCCGATAAGAAAGCTCGGCGTTTTGATGCAGATTGCTTTGTAGATTCTCAATCTTTTCCATGTTATTTTTTATTAAATCTTGAATGTTCAAGTTTTCACCACCTTAGAAATTTCAACTTAACACACCTTTATTACTTCTTCTATTATTTTTAGTGCCTCATCAATTTCAGAAATTGAAACATTGAGTGGAGGCAGTAATCTAACAACATCAGGTCCCGCTGTTACAACAAGCAGATTCTTGTCAAAGCAGGTATTGGCAAATGCCTTTGCATCCTCTACAACGATTCCCAGAAGAAGCCCGAGACCTCTTATTTCTTTTATGACACCATATTGCTCTTGCAGCTTAAGAAGTTTGTCCGTAATATAGAGATTCTTTTGTGCTACAGTATCAATTACGCCGCCTTCAATTAACTCCTCTAATACAGCATTAGAAACTGCACATCCCAATGGGTTTCCTCCATAGGTGCTGCCGTGATCACCCTGTGCCAAGGCTTTGGAGGTTCTTTCGTTGCATATAAATGCGCCTATAGGAAAACCACCGCCAAGTGCTTTCGCCATTGCGACAACATCTGGAACCACTCCAAATTCCTTGTATGCATACAAGCTGCCCAATCTTCCGATTCCGCATTGTATTTCATCAAATATTAGTACGGCGTCATATTTATCACTTAAATTTCTAGCAGTCTGCAGGAAATCAAGTTCAGCAACGTTGATTCCGCCTTCGCCTTGAATAGGTTCTATGATAACTCCGCAAACATTTTCGTCAAAGCTATTGATTAGATCTTCTATATTATTGAATTCAACTGACTTTACACCGCTTATTAAAGGAGTAAAGTCCTTTTGATACTTAGGCTGCCCCGTTACTGACAAAGCACCCATGCTTCTTCCGTGAAAGGAATTATTCATATAGAGAATGACATTTTTGCTGTCATTCTTTAGTTTCCCGTATTTTCGAGCCAGCTTAAGTGAGCCTTCGACTGCCTCAGTACCGCTGTTGCAGAAGAACACTTTGCTGTGATCGGAGTGTTGGATAAGCTTCTCGGCCAAAATGGTATGTTCTGTATTCCAATAGTAGTTTGAAATATGAATCAGCTTCTTACTCTGCTCATGAAGGGCATTTACTATGGAAGGATGACTGTGTCCCAAACAGTTTACAGCTACACCGGAGACAAAATCCAAATACGCTTTCCCATTTTCGTCATAAATTTTTGTCCCCATACCTTTTTCAAAGACTACATCATATCTGCCATACGTATTCATTACACAATTTTTTGACATGTCATTTCCTCTCTCTCAAATATTATTTTTGTTCCTTGATCATTAAACAATGCTGATAACAAGCTATGCTCTACTCTGCCGTCAATTAAATGCACACTTTTGGTGCCGGAACTCAATGCATTGATGCAGCATTCAAGCTTTGGAATCATTCCGCCTGTTATAACACCTGAATCTGTATATTTATTTATTTCTTCAACTGTAATAGATTTTAAAAGTGTGGAGGGATCGCTTTTATCAATATACACGCCATCGATATCTGTCATAATCAGCAGCTTTTCGGCATTTACTGCACCGCTTATATAGGCTGCTGCAGAATCTGCATTTATGTTATAGCTATTACCCTGATCATCAGATCCTATGGGGGAAATGACAGGAATGATATTGCTATCTATAAGCTTAAGTAAAACTTCTTTATTGATATTTATAATCTCACCAACAAAACCGAGATCTATCTTTTGACCATTCTCATAAAGAAGCTTCTTCTTAACCTTGATTAAATTGCTGTCTGTGCCGCTAATACCAAGAGCTGTTAAACCATTTTTGCTTAAATTGGATGAAAGCTTCTTATTGATTTTGCCTGATAAAACCATCTCTACAACCTCAATGGTTTCCTTATCAGTAACTCTCAAGCCGTTGATAAACTTACTTTCAACTCCTGATTTGATTAGCTGCCTAGAAATTTCAGGCCCGCCCCCATGTACGATAACGAGTTTGATTCCCATGCTGCTAAGCAGCAGTAGATCCTCTATAAATGCATCCTGTGCAGGCGCATTGTCCATGATGCTCCCGCCGTATTTTATAAGTAGAGTTTTACTCTTTAATCCGTTAATGATTAATAAATCCTTTATGCTTAAGGAATAATGCTGTCGATTCACTTTTGTTCCTCCTTGCTTATACATATTGAAAGTAATTATACAATAAAATATTATAATTATGCAATATATATATTGATTTATTTTCAGATTAATGTATAATAGCTTTATTACAAAAAGTAAGGAAAGGGGTCTTGGAGAAAATATGGTAAGTGTTGGAGTCGTAGGTGCAACTGGATATGCTGGTGAACAGCTAATATGGATATTGCACAATCATGGCAATGTGCGCATAGAATTTTACTGCTCTCATAATTATGCAGGAATTGAATATAGTGAAATCTATAGGAATTATAGTGGATTCATTCAAGATAAATGTGTTGATATGGAGCAGGCTTTTGGTAAATTGGGTGAAATTGATGTGTTGTTTATCGCGCTGCCACATGGCAAGGCTTTTGCATTGACAGAGAAGGCCCTAAGCTTAGGCGTCAAAGTAATTGACCTTGGTGCTGATTTTAGATTGAATTCGCAGGAAGAGTATGAGAAGTGGTACGAATTAAACCACGAATCAGCAGAACTTTTGAATTGTGCAGTTTATGGACTTTCTGAATTAAATAGAGAAGAGATAAAAAACTGTAGGCTGCTGGCAAACCCTGGCTGCTACCCAACAGCTACAATTCTTGGTTTGGCACCACTATTGATAAATAAGATAGTAGATACCAATTCTATTATTATTGATGCGAAATCAGGAATTTCTGGAGCGGG
>JARBUB010000174.1 GCA_029239905.1 Clostridia bacterium | reverse complement strand
AATAATCAGTGGTATCCTTATACCAGACAGTGGAAGATGCAATATACTTGGAAACGTACCCTGGAAAAACAGAGTAAATCATGTTAAAAACATAGGTGTAGTTTTCGGTCAGCGCTCCCAGCTATGGTGGGATGTCCCCGTAATTGATTCCTTTCTGCTGCTTAAGGACATTTATAAAATTCCTCATAAAGTCTTCCAAAATAATCTAGAGCTATTAACCTCCACCTTAGATTTATCATCATTATTGTCAACTCCTGTACGCCAATTAAGCCTCGGTCAAAGAATGAGATGTGAAATTGCCGCTTCCCTGCTACATGATCCCAAGATATTATTTCTCGATGAACCTACCATAGGCCTTGATGCCGTATCTAAAATTGCAGTTCGCAACTTCATTAAAACCATCAACAATGAAAAAAAGGTTACTGTTATACTCACAACCCACGATATGCATGATATTGAAGCCTTAGCTGAACGTATTATTCTGATTGGTAAAGGGAAGATACTTCTTGATGGTACATTAACAGAGTTGAAGAGTAGATTTGCAACTCACAAGACCCTAACTGTAGATTTTACGGAAAGCAGCGAAGATATAAATATCGATGGTACAACCATTCTTTCTAAATCAAAAGAGCGACTGGTCCTATCTGTAGATTTAGCAAGAATAAAAGTATCAGATGTAATCGGCTTGCTTTCTGATAAACTTGATATCTTAGATTTATCCGTTGACAGTCGTCCTATTGAAGAAATTATCGTAGACTTATATAAGGAATATGAAATATGAGGGCTTATTACTCTCTATTCAAAATGCGTCTGCTTCAAGGTATTCAATATCGAATAGCAGCTATGGCTGGAGTTTCCACACAGTTCTTTTGGGGCTTTATGTACATCATGATTTATCAAGCCTTTTATAGCAGCACGACCGCTATACAGCCTATATCCTTTCGCGAACTGATTCAAGTACTTTGGCTTCAGCAAAGCTTCCTTGTAATTATCATGCTGTGGTTTAGAGATACTGAATTGATGAATCATATAACCAGCGGAAGTATTGCTTACGAGCTGTGTCGGCCTATAGATTTATATAGCTTCTGGTATGCAAAGCTAGTAGCCCAAAGATTGTCAGGAGCTTTACTAAGATGCTTTCCCATACTGATTGTGGCATGCTTGTTGCCGTACCCCTACAACTTTTCCTTGCCACCAAGCTTTATTTCCTTTGTGCTATTTTTTATTACACTAACATTAGGCTTAATACTGATTGTGGCAATTTCCATGTTGATATATATATCAATTTTCTATACCATGTCTCCCACTGGCTCTTTGTTGATATTTGGTGTGTTTGGAGAGTTTTTCTCAGGCCTGATTATTCCTATCCCTTTAATGCCTGAAGTCCTGAAAAAGTTTGTATATCTGCTCCCCTTTAGATACGCCTCTGATCTGCCTTTTAGAATCTATGCCGGAAATATTGGAATTCAAGAAGCTCTAGTCAGTATCATAATTCAATTTGCATGGATTATAGCTCTAGTTGTTATCGGTAGATTCTGGATAGGCAAGGCCCTAAAAAGAGTCACTGTGCAAGGAGGTTAGCAATATGAAACTTTATTTTAAATATATGTCCATATTATTTAGAAGTGAAATGGAGTATAAAACCTCCTTTGTTTTGTTATCTATAGGGCAATTCTTTGTGCCTTTTTTTGCTTTTGTTGCTATATTCTTTCTGTTTCAACGCTTCACAAACATAGGGGGCTGGACTCTGTACGAGGTTGCACTTTGTTATTCAGTGACACATCTCGCCTTTTCCCTAAGTCAATGTTTTGCAAGAGGCTTTGATGCCTTTTCAAGTCTTATACTCAAAGGTGACTTCGACAGAATTTTAGTAAGGCCCCGTGGGACCATCATTCAAGTAATGGGGTCTAGATTTGAGTTCAGCCGAATAGGACGACTTATTCAAAGCATAATTGTACTTGTATTCTCTCTAAGCAATCTCAATATAGCATGGGATGCATATAAAGTAATGACCCTAGTCTTTATGGTACCAAGTGGGGTATTTATATTCTCCGGTATTTATATGTTAGGCGCTACCATGTGTTTCTGGACAATTGAAGGCTTAGAGGTTGTCAATGTTTTTACCGATGGAGGAAGAGAGATATCTCAATACCCCCTAAGTATTTATAATGAATGGATCAAAAAATTCTTTACCTTTGTCATACCCTTTGGCACCATCAACTATCTGCCCCTAATGTTTATACTTAATAAGGCAGAAGGGAGCAAGCTTTTATATATGCTTGCGCCACTGTTTGGACTTATGTTTGTTATACCTTGCACACTAGTATGGAATTTCGGTGTGAAGCACTATAAATCAACAGGTTCATAAAAGAAAGACCTATATTCCTTTATCCTCCGATAATGGAATATAGGTCTCATTTCACATTTGACTAAATCATGCTTTTTTCCCACACATCTGGGTAGCTGATATCAAGAAGCGTTGATATGGTTGCCGCTACATTGGCTAGACCAAAGCTTCCAACTTTAAGCTCATGCTTTTGCTTCTTATCATAGATGATAAAAGGTACCGGATTTAAAGTATGACTAGTTTTTGCCTTGGCTGTGCCGCCTTTTGCCTTTTCAAACATTTCATCAGCATTGCCATGATCAGCTGTTATTACTAGTATTGCATCCATTTCATCAACTACTTTTACTAGTCTTGCAAGACATAAATCAACAGTTTCTACTGCAATTCTGGTAGAATTGAAGCTGCCTGTATGACCAACCATATCTCCATTAGGATAATTCACTCTTAAGAAATCGTATTTGTTGGATTTTAAAGCTTCTATCAGCTTATCCGTAACCTCTGCTGCCTTCATCCATGGTCTTTCATCAAAGGAAACCCTATCAGAAGGTATCTCTAAATATTCCTCTAATTCTTCATCAAACTTTCCACTCTTGTTGCCATTCCAGAAATAAGTCACGTGTCCATATTTCTGCGTTTCAGAAATAGCATATTGCCTGATTCTATGCTTTGTCAAAAGCTCTGACAAAGTATTCTTAATATCCGGAGGGGTAACCAAGTAATTTACTGGTAAATTTAAATCTCCATCGTATTGCAGCATACCGCAATAAACTACATCTGGATATCTTACTCTATCGAATTTATTAAAATCCTCATAATCAAAGGCCATACTTATCTCAATAGCACGGTCCCCTCTGAAATTAAACAATATCACACTGTCTTTATCATTTATAGTCCCTATAGGACTGCCATCTTCAGCTATTACAAAAGGAGGCAGATCTTGATCTATTACATCATACTCTTTTCTATAGGTGGATATTGCATTGCTTGCGCTGTCAAACTGTCTTCCTAGCCCCAAAACATGAGTCTCCCAGCCAAGCTTAACCATATCCCAATTTGCTTCATATCGGTCCATTGTGATTTTCATTCTGCCGCCGCCGCTGGCAATTCTTGCATCGAAGCTGTCATCATTTAGCACTCTAAGTACGTTTTCTATATCAGCTACATACTCTAAGGCCGAAGTAGCCAAAACGTCTCTGCCGTCAAGCAGTGCATGGATACGCACCTTCTTGATGCTGCTTTCCTTAGCCTTTACAACCATAGCCTTAAGATGTTCAATGTTCGAATGTACATTTCCATCAGATAAAAGTCCTATAAAATGCAATGTCGAATTGTTTTCTGTACAATTGTCAATAACCTTGTTCCAAGTTTCAGATGTATACATCTTTCCATTATCAATGGACTGATTTACAAGCTTTGCACCTTGGCTGTAAATTTGACCACAGCCCAAGGCATTATGCCCTACCTCTGAATTGCCCATATCATCATCGCTTGGCAATCCAACAGCTAAGCCGTGGGCCTTTATTATCGTATTGGGATGATTGCTCATAATCATATCCAAAGTCGGCTTATGGGCTGCTTTGACCGCATTGCCGAATTCATCTTCATTTATACCGATACCGTCCATTACAACAAGTACTACTGGTCTTTTTTTCATATAAATCACTACCTCTCCATTTTCTAATCAGGACGCTCTAAGTCCCCCAGGGCTTCTGGCGTACCTTCGCTTATGGTAATTATATAAATCTTTACGCAACCTGTCAATTTATAGTATACACTAAGCAACCTATATTATTATGCATAAACCCCTGCCGCAAGCACGACAGGGGTTTATGCCAATTCTAATTTATATTCTCAAGATTTTTTATGTTCTTTAGAAATAGTATCAGGAATAAAAAGCACACCATCCCAAGAAATACGAAACCAATTGCTATGTCAGAAACCGATGATACATACCCAAAGGCAATACCAACAGCAAGCACGATAGCCCTTTTACCTAATGATTGAAAAGAGTCTACTGTAGCCCGTATGTCAGACCTAGTATGGTGATGCAAATAACCGGATACCAAAGGGTCAACTACCCCTGAAACTAAAAAGGTGATAACCATGGCTGCGATGCCAATTCTCCCGGGAAATATCCCAGCTGTAAAGAATCCAACAGTAGTTACCCCTAATATAAATACAAGTATTCTTTCCTCTCTAAAATGCTTGATTAGCTGAGAAGCCATCAAATTTCCAGGAATTCTTATCAATAAAACCAAGGATGAAAACACACCGAAGAACACTATAGAGAAGCCAATATCTCGCAAATAAAGCTGCCAGAATTCATCCAGGTAATTAATGCAAGCGCCTATCGCCATTGCATTTATAACCATAAAAGCTACCCTTGGATTCCTCTTATAAAAAGTGGCTGCACTATTAAAATATGCTTTAAACCCTTCTTCACTTACTTCATCAAAAACCTCTCCCTTATCTTTAGGAGGTTCTTTTAAGCTTAGAGTAAATGCCAAGGCAACTGACATACTGACCACTGAAAGTATATAGTTCAATTCAAAGCTATACAACTTCGCTAATACACTGCCTGACAATGCAGCAATCATTGCAGCTAGAAAATCAAATGCATTTATGCGCCCTAATATCTTCTCAAACATATTTTGCTTACTGGAGATTAGGAGCGAATCATATAGTAGGGCGTTAAATGCTCCACTAGAACATGATCCAGAAATGCCTGCCAAAAACGCTACAAAGGCAAACTCTATGAAACTGCTTGCATATATCAACAAAACAAGTTCTAGAGTCGACAAAACTGCTGAAATAACAAGCAGCTTTTTTCTTCCCATCTTATCTGCAAATATCCCCGAGGGAATTTCTAGTACAACTATCACCGCAGCATAAATAACCTCGCAAAGCACCACCATAAAAACCGTCATGCCTCGCTGCTCCCAAAACAGCCTCTCAATTACATAAGCAAATATGAGATTATGAAAAAATATAATCATATACAATTTGTAAATATTTTTACTATAGTCCATTTCCTGCTCTCCTTTTATTGAATTCTTATTTACCCTTTAAAAGGAGGCGGTCTCGCACTATAAGCCGAGTATTAACAAGGAGGTCTTAAATAAAACATACAATCAACTCCTATTTATTGCTTATTACATAAATTCCCATTGCTTAAATTATAGCTTTCTTATTTCTTTATGTCACTATTTTGCATCAGCTTTTCATAATAATATTCAGCAAACTGCTTATGCTCTACGAGAGCATCCCTACCTGCATCAGTTATGCCATATATGCCTCTTTCTACTTTATCAAACCAGCCATAATGATTCATAGTAAGAATAGGTGCGGGTTTCACACCATCTGCTACAAGATCCTTTATCTTCTTTGGTGACAATGGTCCATACTTCTCTAAACAGCATGCAACGTAAATAGCGCTTTCCTTGTAGGCTGTAACCAGCTTTGTTCTTGTACTGCCGCCAATGTTGGCATCAATGTATCTACCCTTAGCTTCTTTTATGATTCCTTCTCTCCGCTTTTTGTTTCCTCGTCTGCTTGCTTCCCTATCAAAGGGTGTTGGATGAACAGCAATCTCAACAATTCCTTTTTTTCCTTTAAATGAAACTAGTATAAGTCCCAGCTCCAGCCTCTTTACTAAATGAATGATATCATTCCACTTTGCATTGCTTGTTAGCTTCTTAGGCTTGGGAACTGCCATATATACTATATCTGCGCATTTTTGTCTATTTACGGCCTGAGTAAGTAAATCCACGCTCAAATTTCTCTTAAGCTCTACTATCACAAGTTCTTCATCTTTATATGCTGCAATATCGCAGTCCTTTACTTCACTTCTGACTGTGTAACCTTGCTCTATCAAAAAAT
>JARBUB010000173.1 GCA_029239905.1 Clostridia bacterium | reverse complement strand
TCATAACATTGTTGTGTTTATCATTTATATTATTACATAATTGTGGGTTTAATGCTATATTTATCACCATCTTTTATCTGTCTCATTTTGCTATCATAGCCATATAACAAAAAAACATCCATTATTTCAGCCTCGCTGTAGATTTTTATTACTCGGCCTGAAGCATCCAACAAATGCACAATGCAAATTGTACTTGGCCCAAATTGATTTGTTATGAATCTTATCAAAGTATCTTCATTCACATTTATTATTCTAGTCCTTAATTTCCTTTTCCTTGAATGACTTTTTTTATAATTATTCTTATGAAGTAAATAATAGTACGAACAATATTTCATTTCCTTATGACAGCCCATGTAAATAAATGCACCGATTATTATATATGCGACACTAGTATTCCCACTATATATGATAACTATATTATATAACACCAACGCAATTGCTATGATACGACCAGAAATGACCATCATTTTAGTTGCCTGTTTATAACTCATATAATGAAGTAAAATATTTCGCAGAATTCTGCCTCCATCTAAAGGCAATGCAGGTAATATATTAAAACTCATCAATATAAAATTAAATTGTGCTATGGTATCAATAAGCTCACTGTCCAAGGGCAACATGACTGCTATAGCTGCTATTGCCCCGCTGACTGCAGGTCCAGCTGCTGCAATCAACGCTTCTGTATACCCGCCATATTTTGTGATATCCTCCATTTTAGCTACTCCGCCATAGGGAAAAAGCTCTATTTCCTCAACTCTGATCCCCATAAGCTTAGCTATTATCCCATGTCCTATTTCGTGAAGCAGTACACTGATAAAGATTGTAATACTTTGATTTATATAGCCGGTATAAAAGCTAGCAAACAAAAAAAGGATAAAAAATAAATTTAATTTTATCCTTACCATAAAATCCCCACGCAATCATAATGATGTGTATTTACTGTTTTATATATTACTGTACTGACGCACTATTAAGCTTTTCCAGAGGATCAACTGATTGACCGGCTTCTTGAACTTCAAAATGAAGATGAGGTCCCGAGACTATACCAGTATCACCAACCTCGGCTATAATATCACCCTGAGATACCTTTTGCCCTTGCTTCACTAGTATTTTAAAGCAGTGCGCATATACCATCTCGTATTTATCAGCTGTAATTCTTACAAATTTGCCGTTGTACTCGTCTTCTCCCACCTCTTTGACTGTACCTCTTGTGGAAGATTTAATAGGTGTACCTATTTCTGCTGCAATATCCATCCCCGTATGCATCTTGGTAGTATTAAATACAGGATGCACTCGTTCTCCAAATGGAGAAGTAATAACACCATCAATAGGCATTATAAACGTAATACTTGAATTGTCTTCTTCAATACCTAAGGTTTTCTTTGTATTCGGTATGATGGTTTTAATGTTTTTGAAAGTATCTATCGCTGTGTTTAAACTGATATTCCAACTTACGACTTCCTTTACGCTCTTTGAAATATTGATTGCAAACGCAGTATCGACATTATTAATAAGCAATAGCATTGCTACAATAATCAATGTAACAAAGGTCTGCAGCAGCAGCTTATCAAAATATGTCCGTTCTCCAAATCTCTTAAATCTAAAAATATCGCCTACTTTTTTATACTCGTTTACATACCTTATTTGCGGTGCTTCATCAAAATTTTTGTTATCCATAAAATCTTCTCCCTTGTTCATAATATCTGCATTTATAACAAGACTTTAACTTAAGATTTTTTTGCTCTTTTGCAAAAAAATCTACCAGAGCGTTTCAACGAGGCAGGGGATAATGCCCACCGCCTACTGCTGAAATCGGAACCCGCCACATATAGAAGTGGGGGATATCTATTCGCCTCGTTACATTAATATATTTAAGGAAGCAAGCTTTTATGACGGAAAAAAGGCAAAAAAAACTGCTGTTTAAATCAGCAGTTAAAATTTTCTTTCATCTTTCATTTTTCTTATTGGGATATTGGCCACCAATGCCGGAACAGAAGCCCCGTCGACATCTCGTTTGGTTCTAGTAAGCTTAATTTCTAATCCTTCTTCGTCAATTTCCATATAATCAGAAATAACTGATAGTATTTCTCCCTTTATCATTTCTAGAAATTGAGGAGAAACATTTGCACGGTCATGGATCAGAACCAGCTTAAGACGCTCTTTAGCGATGTCTTTACTGTTATCATTTTTACTAAACATTTTGAATAGGTCCATAACTTCTCCTCCTCTATTATTTCTTTTTTACAAAACCAAACATTTTCGCAAGTTTTGTAATAAAGCCTTGATCTGATTCAAGATTCATAAATGGTATATCTTCGCCAAGTATTCTCTTTACGATATTTCTATAAGCTTGTCCTGCCATAGATTCATTGTTTGATACTGCAGGCTCACCTCTATTAGTTGAAACTATAATATGCTCATCATCTGGAACAACGCCTATCAATTCAATTGCCAAAATATCAATCATGTCATCAATGTTCATCATATCCCCACGTTTCACCATATCAACTCTAAGTCTGTTGATTATCAGCTGAGGGTTTTTGAGTCCATTTGCTTCTAAAAGTCCTATTATTCTGTCGGCATCCCGTACTGCTGATACCTCAGGAGTTGTAACTACCAAAGCTTTACTAGCTCCTGCAATGGCATTCTTAAAGCCCTGCTCAATACCAGCCGGACAGTCCACAATTACATAATCAAACTCTTTAACCAATTCCGAGGTTAATTCCTGCATCTGCTTTGGTGTAACTGCATTTTTATCCTTTGTTTGAGCTGCTGGCAGCAAATATAAATTAGGGTACCTTTTGTCCTTAATTAAAGCCTGTCTAAGTCTGCATACTCCTTCTACTACATCTACCAGGTCATAAACTATTCTATTTTCCAATCCCATAACTACGTCTAGATTTCTTAAACCAATATCAGCGTCAACCAATACTGTGCTTTTGCCTTCCATAGAAAGACCTGCTCCGATATTTGCAGTAGTCGTTGTTTTACCAACCCCGCCCTTACCGGAAGTAATTACAATTACTTCACCCATTGTACACCCTCCATTATAGTTATCAAAATTTTATTATCTGTTTGGCAAATAGGGTTCTACTAAAATCATACCCCTTTTTACCACAGCCATTTCAGGTACAGAAGTTCTAATTCCCAAGCCATCTGGTGACCTAGTAATGATGTCCCCAATTCTTATCTGTGCAGGCAGCAGATTTAAAGCTGAAACAAATGCACCATAATCTCCATTAGAACCTGCGTGAGCTACCCCCCTCATAGTTCCCATTACAATTATGCTGCCTGTTGCTTTTATCTGTGCACCGGGATTGACATCTCCAACGATTACAATATTCCCGGCAAACTCTATAAGCTGCCCAGACCTGACAGTTGCCCTTACAATTAATACTTTGTCCTGAATTACATTATCATAAGGCAGTTTTTCATAGCTTGCACTTTCTTTTATTTCTTCCTTATCTGAAAGGATGTCTGTATCTTGAGAATATTCTTCTAAGACAGACATTCCATAATCATTCTCTACTAAACTTTTCAACTCATCAAACTCTTCTTTTGTCAGCCTTTTACCCTTAAAATTTACAATTTTGGCACCTTCGAAAAAACGTTTGGCTGGCTTTATTTTTTCGTTTAGATTGTCCTTTATATTGTCTAGGTTCATTTCTTCTTTAATAAATATGTAAAGCCCTTCTTTGGTTCCCTTAAAAACTACAGCATTTTCACCCATTTGTAGAATGTTACCTCCTGAAATCTAACAAAGTTATATCTATAAAACTATATTTAATACACACCATATAAATTTCTTCAAAAGCTTCATAAATCCTTCTTTTTCGCAGAATAAAGTAATAAAGTTTATTTAATAATTGGTGCGTCAAATAATTAAGGGATGCTGATTGCAGCATCCCTTAATTATTTGACTTATTGTATCATGTCGTTTTTTGGTGTAACGTTATCTCTAACCTCTTCTGCCGTCAAATATTGTTCTATTATTGCCCGGGCAATTGGAGCTGCATAATTGCCGTGACCCCCTTGCACTATAACAACTGCAACGGCTATCTCAGGCTTTTCATAAGGTGCAAAAGCAACAAACCAAGCATGATTATCAGCCTTATTGGCTTGCGCTGTTCCAGTTTTCCCACCCGTAGCAATAGTAGTACCCATAAACTCTCTATACCCTGTTCCTCCAGGAGTAGTAACTGCCAACATACCTTGCTTTACTGCTTCAATATTACTTTGGTTTATTTCAATCTTTTGTACAGTCTCTGGTTTTTTGTCTAATTTAACATTGCCATCATATCCAACAACCTTTTCAACTAAATATGGCTTATACCTTGTACCACCATTTACCAATGCAGCAAGATGATTCGCCATTTGAATTGGAGTAACGGTATTAAAGTCTTGCCCAATAGCTGATTGAATAGAGTCATAAAGCTTCCATTTGCTTTCTGCGATGTATACATTGACTATATTCTGTACAACATTTTTATCAAGCCCCAATTGTTGCAGCTCTGCTCTAATTTGGCTGTTATCCAAATCTTTATATATATAAGAGCATATATTCTTTAGTAATGCTTCATCCTTAATATTTAATTTGTACTTTAAGTAGTAATTGAGACTTCTTTCATATAATCTTTTCTTATATGAAGGTCCGCTTATGATTCCACTAGCTTCCCCTGTTAACTCAATACCTGTCTTTTCTCCAAATCCAAAAAGCTTCGCATATTTTTCAAAAACCTCTCCGCCAATCCTGCGACCTACCTCAAAGAAATAGTAGTTGCAGGATTTCTGAATCGCTTTATTAATATCAACGGAACCATGAGTCGTGTGACTACTTTTCCAGATAGCACATGATGGCGCATAGCCTCCACCTACCTCATATGGTCCTCTGTCGATAATTATTTCTTTAGAAGTAATATTATTGGTTTCCAGTCCTGCCAACCCTGTCAGCATTTTCAAGGTTGACCCAGGAGGCAGTGCTGTAGAAACAGCATTATTAATTAATGGCTTAGGTGCATACTGCTCATTTGTTAAGGGCTGCATAGCTTTCCAATTCTTTGAGCTTATGCCAGTGGCAAATAAATTAGGATCGTAACTGGGATTGCTGGCCAAAGCCAATACTCTTCCTGAATTGACATCTATAGCAATTACCGCTCCAGAGGTGGCATTTGGATATGGATCCACACCCTTCGATTTATCGCCCTTTTGAATTGTTTCCATGGTTTGCTTTAAAGTGTCCTCAGCAATTTTTTGCAGTTTGTAGTCTATTGTAAGAAATACGGTATCTCCTGGTGTTGGTTCTTCCTCACTGACAGTATCAATCATGCTGCCTGCAACGTCTATTTCGATCTGTCTTGATCCATCCTGTCCTTTTAGGTATTCTTCCATTGATGCCTCAATGCCTGACTTTCCAATCATATTCTGTCCTGTATAGCCCTTTTCAGCCAAGGTCTCCAGTTCTGAACCTATCTTGCTCATGTAGCCTAGAATATGTGAAGCGAAATTCATATTGGGATATTCTCTAATTGGCTTTTGTATAATTTCTACACCAGGTAAAAATATTCTACTTTCCTCCAACTGAGCTCTTGTTTGCTCGCTTATGTTGGAGGCAATTTCAACTGGTTCATAGGCCTTGTATATATTCTGGCTTAATAGATAACGTACTGAAAGTATTTTCTTTGCTTCATCGTCGCTATAACCATTCTGATCTCCAGCATGCTGCGTGGAAATTTTATAGTCCTCTATAAATTTATTAAAAACCTCTACCGCTGTAGCATTTTCATCAAACTTCTTACCTTTTTTCCACTTAATCTCATCTTTCTTAAAGTTATATTGGTAGTCTTCCAAGCTGAAAGGCAGCTCAATACCATATTGCTGCGTAAGCATATCATAAGCTTCTAAATCGAGTATATCTTCGGAAATTTCATTATCTCGTCTAATTTGAGCAAATGCTTGCTGCACTGTAGCATTTTCAGGTATATTGTACTTTTTCTTCCAATTTATTTCATCTTCATAAAAAGTAAATCTAATTGGATTTATAAGTATTGGCATATCATTTTTATAGGTATCGCCATTTCTTTCGATGATATTTACAACCGTCAAGGCAATTTCATTGATGTCTGTCTTTGGCAAATCAGCCTTCATTATGTTGACTGAATAGCTCATTTTATTTCCTGCCAAGGTTCTGCCAAATCTATCAACAATAGTACCTCTGGGGGCATCAATTCTAATGGTACGTGTTCTGATGTTCTCAGCTCTATTCTTATAGTAATCGCCCTT
>JARBUB010000172.1 GCA_029239905.1 Clostridia bacterium | reverse complement strand
GCAGATTTAATATTTGCCAAACCGCTCACCTCCTTCAACACACAATTGACAAGTGGTATTTTATCATATGGGGAATTAAAAAGCAAGTTAATTTAATAATCCAATACTAAATCAACAGCTAGATAAGTTATAAAAAAGATTTATTTTTACTAAATCAATAGAAGCATCCGTTTTAGTAAAATCAAATCGGTATTTTTCACAACTTATAAATCAAGGAAAATGATTTGCACATTCTGATTTAATTTAAGAGGTTTCGTGCAAACATATAGTATGAGTTCGTGTATAAAACATCTGTATATAACAAAAACTTCATACAAAAAGAAATTTATATATGTTGTGAAAAAAAACTAACAATACAAAGTCAGTAAAATCATCTGCTTTTGTATTATCTAACAGGTGTTTTTCACATCATATGGGCAGAGGAAAATGTTTTGCACATTCGGGTGTAAAGTAAAATGTTTCGTGCAAAACATATAATATATCTATTATAAACAATATATTGGAAAATAACCACAGCTAATTTAAAATTGGAGGGAAAAGTGTGAAAAATATTAGAACGGACTTGGCCATTGAAGCTAGGGAGATTTTTGGCAAGGGCGAACAAAGAGATATTCCGGGTGTTCGAGTAGATGTAGAAAGGGCAGAGGATATTACAATCACTAGAGTAAATGTAGAAGAAGAAGTAGGCGCACGTATAATGGGTAAAGCAAAAGGGAACTACATTACCCTAGAGGTGCCAGGACTTAGGGATAACAATAAGGATTTGCAGGAAGATGTAAGTGTTGCGTTATCAAAGGAAATTGTAAAGCTGATTAGGCTTAATAATAAATCAGTAATACTTGTAGTTGGTTTAGGCAATTGGAATATAACTCCTGATGCTTTGGGTCCAAGGGTCGTAGAGCATTTGCTTGTAACAAGACATATAAAGGAATATATCCCTGATCAAATTGAAGAAGGTGTAAGATCTGTATGCGCTATTGCACCGGGAGTGTTAGGAATCACAGGAATAGAAACCAGTGAGATTATCAGAGGTATTGTGGATAGAATAAAGCCCGACTTGGTAATTGCCATAGACGCTTTAGCCTCTAGAAAGCTAGAGCGTGTGAATACGACGATTCAGATTGCAGATACTGGTATCAACCCCGGCTCAGGAGTAGGCAATAATAGAAAGCAGTTAAGCAAGGAAACATTAGGGGTTCCCGTAATAGCCATTGGTGTGCCTACGGTTGTAGACGCAGCCACCATGGCAAATGACACCATTGATTTGGTATTAGATACAATGATTAATGAGACCAATAAGGACAGCGAGTTTTATAAAATGCTCAGAGATATGAACAGGGATGATAAATATAAGCTAATACAAGAAGTATTATCTCCTGACTTTGGCAACCTAATGGTTACGCCAAAGGAAGTTGACAGGCTAATAGAGGATTTATCGGTTGTAATTGCAGATGGTTTGAATGTGGCGCTACATCCTGGGATAGACACAAAGGATTTAGGCAGATATATAAATTAAAAGCAAAAAGGAGCAAAGAAATGATTAAATTTCTTTGCTCCTTTTTTTGTTTGTACTGAGGAAGTGACTATCAATGGAGTAGTAAACAGGTTCTAATTTTCTATCATAAAACTAAATGAAAAGCATATATGTAAGAGTAACTATATGTTTTGCACGAAGCATTTTAGATTGAATCCATAAGATGTAGAACATTTTCTTTTCATGTATTAACTGCAAAAGCTGAATTTTAGCAAAGTACAGCAGTCAGGTATAAGAAGCGAGGTGTATGTATTGATATCAAAGCAGCGTATTTTGAAACTTATAATAGTAGCTGCTCTTGCAGTGGCATTTATCGTAGGTGGTTTTTTATTTGTTAGATGGTTATATTTGGACAACTTCTCGGAAACCTCATTAGCAGCATTTACGGATTATGGGCAGAACACAAAAGAACCTTCTACATATTCCGGGAATATATATATAAACATGATAAATTTAACTATACCGGCCGCCAAAGTAGGCAATGAAAGTAAATATGGACAAACGATGCCAGGATTTGCAACCTCGGCCTTTAGCAAGGTTTTTAATGGAATGAGTTTTGATATGAAGGATCCTAGAACCTATTTCAGTTTCGTATTTACTGCCTTTAGCCAATACGATGATCAAGGTGGTTCCTTGACTGTTGCACAGGGTAATGATGATAAGGTGCCAAGTATATCAAACTTTGATGAAGTTCCTGAAGGGTATATCTATTTTAGTGAGGAGGAAGAATATCAAGCAGACGAAGCCTCTAAGTCTGGAGCATTACCTATGGAGGGGGATTCATCGGCTGCTGAACCTGATATAAATACAGTTATTAGTGACCCTGCCAGATTGGAAATAGAAAAAAAAGCACCTTCTATTTTGTTGTTGCACACACATTCCATGGAAACTTATTCTCCATTTGCAGATAACAACTACCATTCCACTGACAATAAAAAAAATGTAACGAAGGTAGGCAGTATCATGACTGATGTACTTGAAAGCAAGTATAAATATAATGTTATTCATGATATTTCGAAGCATGATAATCCTTCCTATGCGGATTCTTATATAAACTCGCAGAGAACTATAATTAGCCAGCTTGAGAAAAATCCGTCAGTAAAGGTTGTCTTAGATGTACACCGTGATGCCATGGAAGCAAAAACTGAAAAAGACAAAGAGAATATAAAAGCTAAGTACACAACAATAATAAATGGAAAAAGTGCTGCAAAAGTTGAGTTTGTTATAGGTCCTGACAACAAGAACTATGCAGAACTTCAGAAATTCGTAGTATATGTAAAGAAGAAAATGGATAAACTATACCCTGGATTGTTTTATAATACCGTAGTGAAGTCTAAAGGAAAGTATAACCAATTCTACAGAGATCATACTTTACTTATTGAAGTAGGATGTACATTCAATACAGATGCAGAAGCTAAATATACAGCAGAACTTATGGGTAATGTAATAGGAGAGGTTCTTAAGGAATTGGAGAAGTAGGTATCAACATGCAAAAGAGAAGTGAATCTACGAAGCGGGAAAAGGTTTTCTTTAGGACGAAATTAAAGCACACAGCAATTGTAGTGCTCTGCATTTTCTTTGCGCTCAGCACTATTTATGCTGTAGATATTTCCACTTACAAGCTGAAGGAAAATGAGTATGACCAGTATGCTTTCAGAGTCACTAGAGCAAGTGAGAACATTATGCGCATTGATATTGTAGGAAATAAGTATAACCTAGATATACAAAGAATGAGAACTTATGCGGAAAAGGTTACCGTAAAAACGAAAGCTCTGTTTACAAATCTGCAAAACAAACTGCGTTAATATATATCAAAGAAGATGTTTTGCACTTTTCGTATTAGTGAATAATGCTTAGTGTAAAACATATTGCATCACATAATGAGATTCGTTTATGTGGTGCTTTTGTTTTATAAAAAATATTAATATTTATTCAAGAATTATTATATGCTATAATTAATATTAGCTATGTAAAAAAATGCTAAGGAAAATATAATATTATTGTTTCTTAGCAGTTTAAATATTTATTGCATATAAACGAAGGAGGAGCCTCAATGTCAAGTGATAGACAAAAATACATGAGAAATTTTTGTATTATAGCCCATATTGACCATGGTAAATCAACCTTGGCGGATAGATTGATTGAAAAAACAGGTGTGCTGACAGCAAGAGAAATGGAAGCACAAGTTCTGGACAACATGGATTTAGAGAGAGAAAGAGGAATAACAATAAAGCTTCAAACAGTTAAGCTGAATTACCTGGCTCAAGATGGACATGAATATACTTTTAACCTAATAGACACACCGGGCCATGTGGATTTTACTTATGAGGTATCTAGGAGTTTAGCTGCATGTGAAGGTGCAATATTGGTAGTTGATGCGACTCAGGGTATAGAGGCACAAACCTTAGCCAATGTATATCTTGCTTTAGACAACAATTTGGAGCTTTACCCTGTAGTAAACAAAATAGACCTTCCTAGCGCTGATCCTGAAATGGTAAAGAAGGAAGTTGAGGATGTAATAGGATTGGATGCATCCTATGCAGCCTTGATTTCTGCTAAAGAGGGCGTTGGAATAGCTGAAGTGTTAGAGGGTCTTGTAAAGCATATACCTGCCCCTAGGGGAGACGAAGATAAGCCACTTAAGGCTTTGATATTTGATTCTTACTATGACAGCTACAAAGGCGTTATAGCGATCATAAGGTTAATTGATGGTGAGCTTAAGGCTGGAACAAAGATGAGAATGATGAAGGCCGGAGTAGAATACGAAGTGGTGGAAGTCGGTACCTTCAGACCAGGTACTATGGTGCCTAATGCCATTTTGAGGGCAGGGGATGTAGGATATGTTACTGCCAGCATAAAGAACGTAAAGGATGTCCATGTAGGGGATACAATTACCGATGCAAATAACCCATGTGCTGAAGCATTGCCTGGATATAGAAAAGTCACACCTATGGTTTACTGCGGTGTTTATCCCGCAGATGGAGCTGACTATAACTACTTGCGTGATGCACTGGAGAAGCTGCAGTTGAACGATGCGGCGCTGCTATTTGAACCAGAGACCTCAGCCGCACTTGGATTTGGATTCCGCTGTGGTTTCTTAGGACTCCTGCATATGGAGATTATACAAGAAAGACTGGAGCGAGAATATGATCTGAACCTTGTTACGACAGCTCCAAGTGTTATATATTATGTAATTAAAACAGACGGGGAAAAGATAGAAGTGTCCAATCCGGCCAACCTGCCTGATGTATCAGAAGTTGATTATATGGAAGAACCAATTGTCAAGGCTACAATCATGAGCCCTACAGAATACGTAGGAACTATCATGGAGCTTTGTCAAAGCAGAAGAGGAACTTTCATCAACATGGAGTACATGGAAGCGACTAGAGTAATGCTTCACTATGAATTGCCCCTAAATGAAATAATATATGACTTCTTCGATGCGCTAAAGTCAAGAACAAAAGGATATGCTTCCTTTGATTATGTGTTGAAAGACTATCAACAGTCCGAACTGGTTAAATTGGATATTCTTCTAAATGGTGAAATCGTTGATGCACTGTCCTTTATAGTTCACAAGGATAAAGCATATCCTAGAGGGCGAAATATGGTAGAAAAGCTTAAGGACGTAATTCATAGACAAATGTTTGAAATTCCAATTCAGGCAGCAGTAGGCGGCAAAATCATTGCCAGAGAGACTGTCAGAGCAATGCGTAAAGACGTATTGGCAAAATGCTACGGCGGAGACATTACACGTAAAAAGAAGCTTCTGGAAAAGCAAAAAGAAGGCAAAAAGCGTATGCGACAAGTGGGCAGCGTAGAACTTCCACAAGAAGCCTTCATGTCAGTTCTTAAGCTGGGAGATTAAAATATAACATGCAATAAATGTTTTGTATTAGGATTGGTTTGCAGCTCTGCATAGGAGATGCTTAATACTTAAAATACAAAACATTTATTGTAATATATCAGATAAAGGAGTAATAAAAAGTATGAAGGAAGTAGGATTATATATACATATTCCCTTCTGTAAGCAGAAATGCAGCTATTGCGATTTTAACTCCTATGTATGTAATGAAGATAAGGTACATAACTATATTGACGCCCTTATAAAAGAAATAAAGATGTACAATAAGCAGGCTCAATTTAAATTTAATACAGTTTTTTTTGGTGGGGGTACTCCCACCTTTATTCATTATAAGCACATAGAAGCTATTATGCACGAAATTGAACCTTACATTATAGAGGGTGCAGAAATAAGCATGGAATGCAACCCAGGTACAGTAAACCTTGAAAGTCTCAAAGCGTATAAGTCTATGGGAATCAATAGGCTAAGCATTGGCCTGCAGGCATGGCAGCCTGAATTGCAAAAGTCTTTAGGCAGAATTCATAATACAGAACAGTTTTTAACCAATATTGAAGAAGCAAGAGAAGCTGGATTTGAAAATATTAGTGCTGATTTAATGTTCGCTTTGCCTGGTCAGAGCCTGGAAATGTGGTTGGAAACAGTAGAAAGAGTTGCAGAGCTTGGACTTAAGCACGTTTCCTGCTATAGTCTCAAGGTTGAAGAAGGAACCCCTTTTTATAAATTATATGAACAAAACCAGCTGCAGCTGCCGGAAGAGGAATTAGATAGAGCCATGTACCATAATGCCATTGGGTTGTTACGTAAGCATGGTCTATATCAATATGAGATTTCGAACTTTGCGGCACCGAGCTATGAGTGCAAGCATAATCTTATATATTGGGAAAACAAAGAAT